>CAYVIE010000026.1:0-25153 GCA_964451355.1 uncultured Desulfobacteraceae bacterium | reverse complement strand
CATATGCTTAGACTTGTCTGGATGGCCAGACACACTCTGTGTGTTTACACCATCGGGCCGGTATAACCTGCATTCTGCAAACGGGCGGGGGTAAACCCCGCCCCCTACGAAAAATATGTTATCCATGCATGAGACCGGGGGGGATGGAATATACCCGGTTCATGCGAAATAGATGCTATATCTGTGCCTGTAACCGGGAGCGGGTTGGAAACGGCAGATAAACCCGCTTTATACGTGGTGATACATAAGGCAAAAGGGTTGTTTCATTTTGACGGGATATGCGAAGCGCACGAGGCCTGCCACGTCGCACCAACACCCAAAACAAAACGTAGGGGCGGGGTTTACCCCCGCCCGCTTCGGCCATTCATGCTGCCAACAACGATAATATTTAACCCGGATGCACGAAGGCAACCATGCATGACATCATAAATTTTTATAAAAAATCTCATTACGGGAAAAGCTTGTTTTGTGTAAGGCAAATTATTTAGTACCGTGCAATATAGTTATAAATATTAAGCACATATGCCTGGCCTTGTCTGGATGGCAGATTTGTCTGGATGGCTGGACACACTTTGCTGGACACACTCTGTGTGTTTACACCATCGCGCCGGTATACCCTGCATTCTGCAAACGGGCGGGGATAAACCCCGCCCCTACGAAAAACATGTTATCCATGCATGAGAGCGGGGATGATGGGATATACCCGGTTCATACGAAATAGATGCTATATCTGCACCTGTGACCGGAAGCTGGTTGAAAACAGCAGACAAACCCGTTTTATATGTGGTGATACATAAGGCAAAAGGGTTGTTTCATTTTGACGGGATATGCCAAGCGCACGAGGTCTGCCACGTCGCACCAACACCCAAAACAAAACGTAGGGGCGGGGTTTATCCCCGCCCGTTTCGGCCACTCATGCTGCCAATAACGATATATTTAACCCGGATGCACGAAGGTAATCGAGCATGACATCATAAATTTTAATAAAGAATTTCATTACGGTAAAAGCTTGTTTTGTGGAGAGCAAATTATTTCGTACCGTGCAATTCAGTTATAAATATTTAAGCACATATGTTTATTATATAGATTTAATAATTGAGTTAATATGCAATTGAGTTAATATGCCGCAATACCTTCACCAGACATTTTCAAGGATGAAAATCAGTAAGTAAGGAAAGACATGACCGGATGTTCGGAAACCAGGAATGACGGTGACAGAGAGAAATTCAGCCCTGCCGAATTGAAGGTTCTTGATCAGGCTGTCATAGATGCCGAAGAACTCGTAGCCAATCATTTCAAGCTTTCAGCGAGCCAGATGAAAAGACTGGGATACGATATAAAAACCGGGGCTGAATTGACCGGCCATGAGATCGTGGAGAACCATTTCGCGCAGATAGTTCGCTACAGGGCCCGCCCCAGGGATGCAGTGCTTGAGAGTGACGCAGACGATCTTTACAGGATTTGTATTCAGGATCATGCGGTGCTTCGGGCTCTGTCCGGAAACAGTGATCTTACTTTATACCCGTTTCTTCTTTATGTTTTGTGTCACGAGCTGGTCCATGTAATAAGATTCAGGCGGTTCATGGAGTATTTCAACGCTCCTGAGGACAAAAGACAGGCTGAAGAGATTATCGTTCATAGAATTACATACGATATTTTAAAGGATGTGCACATCAAGGGCATGAAGGCTGTGCTCGATTTTTTTTCAAAATGGCGTGACTCTGATCTTTTGTGACCTGCCGGTCGGACGCGGATCTCAGGGCAGTTGTATAGGATTTTTTGCTTAAAAAATGTTGTCCATATCTTGACAATCTTTTTTTGATCCCTATATTCAAACCGGCGTTTGATCCTGTTTGGGATATGGCATCTATATCTATTTTGAAAAGGAGGGAAAGCAGGATGCCCATCTATGAATATGAATGCGATGCATGCGGCTTTATACATGAAATCATGCAGAAGATTTCTGATCCGCCTGTTGAGACCTGCCCGAAATGTTCGGGTAAAATGCATAAACGAATTTCACAGTGTACTTTCCATCTGAAGGGGACGGGCTGGTATGTAACGGATTATGCTAACAAGTCCAGTTCATCCTCGCATTCCGGAAAATCCGATTCATCCAAGAATGGATCCGGATCATCATCCAAGGATTCAAAAGAATAAAAAGAATGACGCCGGCCATGCCGGTTGAAATATGATCGCATGATGGATAACGGCCTTGTGAAAAAGGCTTATATATATTTGCACCTTGGTTTAAGCGTTTATATCTATTTGAAATAATTAATATTTTTCTATCAATATATTGCAGGCATAGTCTCTGTTATATAACCGAAACCCAAAATAAGGAGAGATGAAGATGAAAATCAAGCCATTGAATGATCGTGTGCTGGTTAAGCGGTTGGAAGAGGAGACAAAGACAAAGGGAGGTATAATTATTCCGGATACTGCCAAGGAGAAGCCCGCCAAGGGTGAAATTATCGCGGTGGGTGATGGCAAGCTGAACGATGACGGAACAAGAACCCCCTTGCAGGTGAAAAAAGGCGATAAGGTGTTGTTTGCCAAGTATGCGGGAACAGAGATCAAGATCGATGATGATGAATACCTTATAATGCGCGAGGACGATATTCTAGGAATCATCGAATAATCATAATCAATGTACATAAACCGGAAGTAAAAAAATAAATATTGAACTGGAGGAAGAAGATGAGTGCAAAGGATATAAAGTACGGTTTCAAGGCGAGGGAAAAGATGTTAAACGGCGTGCGTAAGCTCGCTGACGCTGTTGCGGTAACGCTCGGGCCCAGGGGCCGCAATGTGGTTATTGAAAAGTCATGGGGCTCTCCTACGGTGACCAAGGATGGTGTGACCGTGGCCAAGGAAATCGAGCTCAAAGACAAGTTCGAGAACATGGGTGCCCAGATGGTCAAGGAGGTGGCGAGCAAGACCAGTGACATGGCTGGTGACGGCACCACTACTGCTACTGTTCTGGCTCATTGCATATATGAAGAAGGCCAGAAGCTGGTTGCCGCAGGTAATAACCCCATGGCCATAAAACGCGGAATAGAAAAGGCCGTGGATACGGCTGTAAAAGAACTGCAGAATATGAGCCAGTCCGCAACAAGTCAGCGCGAGATCGCACAGATAGGAACAATTTCCGCAAACAACGATGAGACCATCGGTAATATCATTGCCGAGGCAATGGAGAAGGTGGGCAAGGAAGGCGTCATCACTGTTGAAGAAGCCAAGTCCATGGAGACCACCCTTGATGTCGTGGAAGGAATGCAGTTTGACAGGGGTTACATTTCTCCGTACTTTGTGACCGATCCTGAAAAAATGACTGTAAATCTCCAGGATCCCTACATCCTCATTCATGAAAAGAAGATCAGCAGCATGAAGGACCTGCTTCCCATACTGGAGCAGATTTCGCGGATGGGCCGCCCGTTGCTGATCATTGCTGAGGATGTAGAGGGTGAGGCTCTTGCGACCCTGGTTGTGAACAAGCTGCGCGGAACCCTCAACGTGGCCGCTGTCAAGGCGCCCGGATTCGGTGACCGGCGCAAAGCCATGCTCCAGGATATTGCGATACTTACCGGCGGACAGGTGATTTCGGAGGATATAGGCCTGAAGCTGGAAAATGTAACCATCAATGATCTAGGTCAGGCCAAGAGTGTGTCCATAGACAAGGATAACACCACCATCGTTGATGGTGCCGGCTCTAAGGCTGATATTGAAAAGCGGGTCAAGCAGATTCGTGCCCAGATCGAGGAGACAACCTCTGATTATGACCGGGAAAAACTCCAGGAACGCCTTGCCAAGCTGGTCGGCGGTGTTGCCGTGATCAATGTGGGAGCCGCCACCGAGACGGAGATGAAGGAGAAAAAAGCCCGTGTCGAGGACGCCCTGAATGCTACACGCGCAGCAGTGGAAGAGGGGATAGTCCCCGGTGGTGGAGTAGCATTGGTACGGTGCATCAAGGCATTGGAGAACCTTGATGTTTCTGGTGAGGAGAAGCTCGGTGTCCAGGTTATCATGAGGGCGATGGAGGAGCCATTGCGCAAGATAGCCTCCAATGCCGGATTCGAGGGCTCCGTTGTAATCGATAAGGTCAAGCAGGGTGAGGGAGCCTTCGGCTATAACGCTGACACCAACACCTATGAAGACCTGATAAAGGCTGGTGTTATCGATCCCACCAAGGTTGTCAGGTTTGCATTGCAGAATGCCGCAAGTGTGGCTGCCTTGATGCTGACCACCGAGGCAATGGTGGCGGAGATACCCGAGGAGAAAGAAAAAGCCGACATGGGAGCCGGCGGCATGGGCGGTATGGGCGGCATGGGCGGCATGATGTAACAGAAATCGCCGTTCTGGTTCAGCTGACCTGTCTTGCTTGTGCAGGTTTGACAGATAAACCGAGTGCCCTTTTCCCGGTTAACGGGAAAAGGGCGCTTTTGTTTTGATGGGGGTGAAGCGTTATGACCAGATAAGAACCCTTTACGCTTTGTTGCGGCCCGGGCGTAGATAATTTTCCTACACCCATTCTCCTTGACACTGAAAACCTCCTCGGATAACTTGACCACTCAACCGGTTGGCGCGGTTGTGTTACTTTCTGCCGGGGGAGCGAAATTCAGTCAAACGGACTTCAGGAAATTCCAAAACAGATGGCATTGTGACCTTGCCGTTATAATACGCCGGGGGCGGGCGCATGAGCGGCCATGGTGTGGTTTGTGGCACATTCGTTGATGTCTATGTAACAACCAACAATCAAGAGGTGTGATCCCTTCATGAATCCCCAGGAATTTAGTGTCTTTCAGATGATTTTAACCGCCGGGCCCATGGTCCGGTTCGTTATAATCATACTTTTTTTGTTTTCGGTGGCCACGTGGACCATAATCTTTATAAAGGCGCTACAGTTGCGCAGGGCCTTTGCAGAATCCAATGTATTCATCGATTTTTTCTGGCAGCACCGCGATTTTTCCAGGGCGTTTGCCAGGGCAAAGGAGCTTTCCAGCAGCCCCGTGGCTCAGATGTTTCTAGCCGCGTTCATGGAGTTACGCAGGATAAGCAGGACAGGAAACCCTGGCGACTCAAACCACAAATTGAATCCCGCTGTATCTCCCCAGGATGCCATCGCCAATATCAAGCGTGCTTTGAACCGGGCCGCGAATTCAGAAAGCGTTAAGCTTATTCGGATGGTTCCTTTTCTGGCGACTGCAGGGAACATAGCTCCGTTTATCGGGCTGTTCGGGACTGTCTGGGGCATAATGACTTCGTTTCATGGCATGGCTTACAATAAAGGCGCAACAAGTCTGTCAGCCGTTGCGCCAGGTATATCTGAGGCTCTGATAGCCACGGCGTTCGGGCTGTTTGTGGCAATACCGGCGGTGATAGGTTATAATTATTTTGTCCAGAAAATTCGGATCATTGAGGCCGAGATGAGCGGTTTTGCAGATGATTTCCTGAACATAGTTGAGATAGAACTCAGAAGGGGTTGAAAAGGGCTTTATTATTGTCTGTCTGCCTGCTCATTTAATATTTAATACCGGGCTTTCCAAGTTTCATGAAAGGTTTACCGATATGATAATCGGGAATAAAGATACATCGCTTCTTTCAGATATAAACGTGACCCCGTTTGTCGATGTCATGCTGGTTTTGCTTATAATTTTCATGGTTACCGCTCCTATGATGGTTCAAGGGGTGGGGGTGGATCTCCCTGAAACAGGGCAGGCATCAAGGCTCGAGGCCGATGAAATCCCCCTGGTTATCACTGTTGACGCTGGCGGCAGCGTACGCATCAACGATTATTCGGTTGAGATAGATTTCTTGTCAGAAAAGCTTGAAAAGATACTGGAAAACAGGAAATCCAGGGAGGTTTTGCTCAAGGCGGACAAGAAAGTGCCTTACGGTATTGTAGTAAGGGTGATGGGGGAGATTAAGGCTGCTGGTGTAAAACATCTGGGTGTTGTAACAAGGTCGGTGGATGAAGGATTGAGGAAGCGCAATTGAGCCGTTTCCCTGAAATGTATAGGATTCTGGCCCGGGATACCGGAATAAGTTTTACGGAATGGATGGGTTGCGGCGCCCTGTCTGTTTTCGGGCACATTGTCATAGCTGTGATAATATTCGTTTATTCGGGACGGCCTGTTTTGAATGTACCTGCTATTGACAATGAACCCCGGATATACGTCGATCTGGTTGAATTCGATCCACGGACGCCGGTTTTTTCCAATAGAACCCAACCCGGGAAAGAAACATCTATAAAGGAAGAGGCTTCTGCCAGGCCTCTGAAACCTGAACAAGGGGGAGCCACTCCCGGAGCGGGTCCGGCAAAGCGTATCATTGGGCCGAAAAATGATCTGGTGAAAAAATCCCGGCTAAAGGCAAAACCACCTGTGCCCGTCGTCAAGGAATCATTGAAAGCAAAGACGTTCAAGCCTGAAAGACTGATAGAGGCGGCAGTAAAACGTATCGAGAAGGAGGCAAAGGCCGGGCGACCCAGTGCTGTTGAAAAAAAGATTGAGCAGATTGAAAAGAACATTCAAAAGCAGGTGGCTGTGCCTGCCCCTAAATCGGCCGCACGTGCCGGAGATGCTCCACAAGACGGGATAGATCCGTCTGGCTATGATTCCATGGATATCTACAAGGCAGAGATCCAGGTCAAACTGAAGAGCAACTGGGTTTTCCCGGAGAGATTGGCAAAAGACGCAAAGGGACTTGAGACAAGGCTCATGGTGATGATATCGAAAGATGGCCGGATAAGCGATGTCTGGTATGATAAGATGTCAGGCAACAGGTTTCTTGATGAATCAGCATACAGGGCCGTGATGAAGTCCAATCCATTACCCCCGCTTCCGGACGGATACAATAGGCCTTTTTTCAGCCTTATGATAGTTTTTACACCCCGAGGCGTGAGTTTCTGAGCCCTGATCAAAAAAATGACAATTTGTAGAAAATGCCGATGAAATCGAGTGGCTTTGATATGGAAGACATAGATTTTATAGAGAACCAGGCAGGTAAGCCCGGCGACAGCCGGATACGGCAACAATGTTGCAGGTATGCATGGTTTGTTTTCATTATTTTTGTGATTGCGTTGCATACTCCGCTGGTTCATGCTGAATATGATTACATAACCATTACCGATCCATTCATAAAGAAGATTCCCGTTGCCGTTCCCGACTTCAAGCCTCTTTCTTCCGCCCCCGGCATAAAGGAACATGCCCGGAATGCGGCTGTGATTCTGAAAAAATGCCTCGAATTTACAGGGTATTTCAAGATTATGGACCCCGGGGCCTTTCTCGAAAATCCAGCGGAAAAGGGTATCGATGAAAAGAGTATTAATTTCAAAAACTGGGTGGACATCGGCGCTGAAATGTTGATAACAGGCGGGGTCGATCAGTCAGACGGGGTGCTTCAGCTGGAGTTAAGACTGTTTGATCCTTTCCGGGGAGAACTGCTGCTTGGCAAGCGTTATACAGGTAAAGTCGAGGATACAAGACGTATGATCCTGCGTTTTGCAAACGAGATCATACGGAAGCTGACCGGGCGGGACGGGGTCTTTTTGAGCAGGATCGTGTATATCGATTCCAATGGCGAGGGAAAAAAGGTTTGCATCTGTGAGTTTGACGGCTCCAACAGAGTCTGTCCTGTTGATGCGGGCGAGATTGCCCTTTCCCCTGTCTGGTCACCTGAGGGGACTACTATAGCCTATACTTCTTACAAGTCGGGGACCCCGGCGATATATCTTTATGATATCTTTTCCGGCAAAGAGACTAAGATAGCTTTCGAGGGTATAAATTTATCTCCCGCATGGTTTCCAGATGGCAAGAAGATAGCAGCGACCCTGTCTTTTGATGGCGATGAGGAGATTTACCTTTTGACCACAAAGGGTGGAATTGTTAAAAGATTGACCATGAACTGGGGTATTGATGTATCTCCGGTCTTTTCTCCTGATGGAAAAAAGATGGCGTTTGTGTCCAAGCGTTCAGGATCTCCACAGATATATATAAAGGACCTCGAGACAGGACGGGATAAGAGGTTGACCTTTGAAGGACGGTACAATACTGAACCTGACTGGTCACCGGATGGCCGGCACATTGTTTTTACCGGTATGCATGGCGGCGCCACTGATATATATGTAATAGAAACAAACGGGGAAAACCTGAAGCGGCTGACCCACGATTCGGGTCATAACGAGCATCCGCGCTGGTCTCCTGATGGCAGCATGATTGTGTTCTCTTCCAACCGGACCGGGCATTACAGAATTTTTGTAATGACAGCATCCGGCACAGATCAGAGGATGTTGTTTTCAGCTCCCGGAGACCAGAAAATGCCAGACTGGTCGCCCGCGGTTTTTCATTGACCCGGGTTTGCTATGGCATATTGGAGGTTCAGCTACACAAATAGGTTGTCAGCAATATAGTGGATTCATGAGCATTTTCCTGCGTGTCATTATGGTTTGCCGGCAAGTGCCCGATATGGTTTGCTGTCACCGGCCGGTTGCCTTCGCGCATCTGGCGTACGGACGCGCGCTCACGGGTTCAGGGGAATTATTGGATTATTGCCTTCACGTATCCCCTGAGAGACGGTAAAATGCACTCATAGCCGGATGAGATCCCGGAGATCACGGTTGTGCCATTTTACGCCGGGCCCTCAAGTGAAGCCGGTATGCGCCTGTATGCGGGACCGGCGATGCGGTCTCTTTTAACCGGTATGCAGATATCAGGAGATATATAGCGATACGAATTTAAAAAAATACCAAAACGGAGTGGGGCATATGGAAAAAAAGAAGAGACTCGGTATTGTTTTTATAATTTTTACTTGCCTGTGTGTCGGGTTGGCCGGCACGGCATGCCAGAAAAAAGCGCCCGAAACCCCGGCCCTTGGCCCGGAAGCCGGTTTGACCGGAGAATCGCAAGAGCAGGCCGCCGGGAAGCCTGGTCCGGCAGGAATCGAGACTCCGGCAATCCAGGAAACAGAGATAGGAAAAAGCGAAAAGCCTTCTTATGGCACCGGTACGTTTACAGAGGCCGGGCAGTCTGCCGAGCTTGCGGCAAGACAAGCCTTTGTAAACGAGAAGGTCTATTTTGATTTTGATGATGCTTCCCTTAGACCCGACGCCATAGAGGTTCTTCTCAAGAAGGTCGAATGGTTGAAAAAACATCCCGATGTTCATGTCATCATTGAGGGCCACTGTGACGAACGTGGCACCAATGAATACAACCTGGCCCTAGGTTCCAGGAGGGCTGAAAGTGTGAAGAATTTTTTGATCAAGTCAGGAATTTCTCCTGTTCGTCTTTTCACAATTAGTTACGGCGAAGAGAGACCGGTGGATCCCGGACACAATGAAGCCGCCTGGGCGAAAAACAGGAGGGTCGAGTTCAAGATCCGCTGAAATTGCCCCTGATTGAGTCATTTGTTTCATTTCCAATGAAAATAAGCGATAGGATCGATAAATGAAACGCCTTGTGCCGGTTTTCCTGATTATCGCGTTCCACGTGGGCGGATGTGCGTTGCAGTCGGATTTAAATACGGCGCAACAAAGGATAGAAAAGCTTGTCGCGGAAAACAACACGCTTGCCAGGCGTCTTGCCGAGCTTGAAAAGAAAGTGGCAAAGCGCGAGGAGGATGCTTCAGCCCTCAGGCGGAGTTTCGCGCAGCAGGACGCATCTTTTTTTACTGTCCGTTCCGAGTTCCGGGAAATGAAAGGGGATGTGGAAGAGCTTGGCTTCAGGCTTGAAAGGGAAAAGAAATGGCTCAGGCAAAGAATAAAGGAGATGCAAGCCCATCTTGACAGCATGGAGCAGAAGCTTCAGTTGCAGGACGCCCGGGTCAGCAGGATAGAGAGATTCATCGGTTTTGAGGCTGAGGACAAGCTCAAGGCCCACCTGAACGCCCGGCTTGATAAGGACAAGGACATAGACAAACTTTCCGCCGATGAATTATATACCGTTTCCAAGGCCGCATTCGACCAGGGCGATTTAGATGCCGCCCTGGAGGGATTCAGGCTTTTTTTGAAGAAGTTTCCTGATTCAGATAAGGCTGACAATGCTGCATTCTGGATTGGTGAGATATACTTCACAGAACAGTGGTACGAGAAAGCAATCCTGGAATACGAGAATGTGATCAAGAACTATCCCAATGGAGACAAGGTCCCTGCTGCATATCTCAAGCAAGGAATAGCATTTTCAAAACTTTCTGAAAAGGCGACCGCGCGCTTGACGTTGAAGACCCTGATGGAGAAGTTTCCGGACAGCAACGAGGCCAGGATGGCACGCCAGGTTTTAACCGAAATCCAGTAGCATGGCTGGTCTGCCTCCTTTGTGGGATTGTTTAGTGTTGCGTACCGAAATAATTTTTTTCATGCGGAATATTGATTTTCATGGAAGATACGATCATCAGCCGGTGGCCCTATGAAGGTCATGGGGGTTGATCCGGGCCTGGCCGCAACGGGTATAGGCCTGATTGAGGGAGAAAAAAAAAGCATTGCCGGCTATCTTTTCACCACCATCCGGACTCATGCCGGTGAACCAACAACCCGGCGCCTGGCGGCAATCTTCGGGGAGGTGTCATCAATTCTTTCGAGGGAAACGCCGGATTTGATAGTGGTTGAGGATGTATTCTCGAGCCCAGGCCATCCAAAGTCAGGCATAATGCTGGGCAAGGTTATCGGTGTTGTTCTTCTCGCTTCTTATAATGCCGGTGTTGAGGTGATAGAGATCCCCGTCAGAGAAGCCAAGCGGGTTCTCACCGGGAGTGGAGGGGCATCCAAAGATCAACTCGAAGCATGCGTGCGTGACCATCTCGGCAGGAGTGAACCGATCCGTCCTGACCACGCATCCGATGCGCTGGCCCTGGCACTTGTAGGATTTTACAGGCATACATGATGTCAGGTCCGGTAATCCGATAAGGACCGGATTTGCTTTGATATATCAGGCTTGCAGGGTTAATTCATGATCGCGTATTTAGAGGGACGCATAATCAAAAAGGCTATGGACAGGGTGGTCCTCCTTGCGGGTCACGTGGGTTATGAAATCCTTCTGCCCGCATATCTTGCCGGCTCCATTGAAGATGTGAGCGTTGGCGAGCCAGCATCATTTTTCATCTATCATTACCAGACAGAGCGGCAACCAAAACCTGTTCTGATTGGTTTTTCAAACGAATCCGACCGGGATTTTTTCGAGCTTTTCATATCTGTGGAGGCCATTGGGCCTATCAAGGGGGTTAAGGCTTTGACACTTCCCGTCTCCCAGGTGGCCGCAGCCATAGAAGCAAAGGATGCGGCCGTGCTGCGCCGTTTGAAGGGCATTGGCCAGCGCACAGCCGCTAAGATAATCGCGGCTCTCAGCGGCAAGGTGGAGAGGTTTGCCGGCAAGGAGTCGTATGGGGCCGCGGTCAATGAGGAAAGTGATTTCATAGCCCCGGTTTTAGACGTCCTTGTAAAGCAACTGGGACACAGCATGGCCGAGGCCAGGCGGATGATCCGTGTGGCCCTCACGCGGAATCCGGATATAAATACGCCGGAAGACCTTTTTGATGAAGTTTACCGTGGTGACGAGTTGATTCATGGCTGAATGGCAAAAAACAGGGAAAACACGGGCACTTGGGATCATGAGCCGGGAATCCCAGCCAGCCGATGAAGCCTTTGAAACGGTTTCCCTGAGGCCCTGCCGGATATCCGAATATATCGGGCAAAAAGAGGTGATAGAAACGCTGGGTATAGCAATGGAGGCGGCAAAGGCCCGTGGAGAGGTTCTTGATCATGTGCTCTTCCATGGCCCGCCAGGTCTGGGAAAGACTACGCTGGCCCATATCATAGCAAACGAGATGGGCGGAAGGCTCATGGTGACATCAGGACCAGCCCTCGAGAAGGGAGGGGATCTGGTTGGTATGCTAACGCACCTTGACAGGGGTGACGTCTTTTTTATTGATGAGATACACAGGCTACCGAGGCCTGTCGAGGAGCTCTTATACCCCGCCATGGAGGATTTCTGTATCGATTTTGTTTTTGACAAGGGGCTCCACGCAAGGAGCCACAGGTTCCGCCTCAACCCCTTTGTCCTGGTAGGCGCGACAACCAGGATAGGGCTCATATCCGCTCCGCTCAGGCATCGCTTCGGAATATTCAGGAGCCTTGATTTTTACAGCGAACAGGATCTTGAAAGGATAATCAGACGTTCTTCCTCTCTTCTTGGAATAAGCATAGAGGACAGAGCAGCGGAGGAGCTGGCAAAAAGATCACGCGGCACCCCCCGTATAGCTAACCGCCTGTTGAAAAGGGTAAGGGATTATGCCCAGGTCAGGGGCGACGGCCATATCACCCATGATTCAGTTGTCAGAGCTCTTGCCCTTGAAGGTATTGACTCCCTGGGTCTGACTCCCCTTGATCGAAGATACCTGGAGACCATTATCGATTATTACGGTGGAGGACCTGTTGGGATAGAGGCTGTAGCCGCCACCCTGCAGGAAGCTGCTGATACCCTGGTCGATGTTGTGGAGCCCTATCTTCTCAAGATAGGGCTTCTTATGCGGACATCGTCGGGCCGCAAGGTTTCCGAGGCGGCTTTTTTACATCTTGAGCGTCCCCTGGGATGAATGTTTGATTTGAGCTTGTTCCTATGATACCGCCTGTTGTTCTCCTGACTGATTTCGGAACATCAGACCCCTATGCCGGGCTCATGAAGGGGGTGATATGTACTATAACCCCTGGAGCACAGGTAATTGATCTCACGCACGAGATATCCCCTTATGATATCAGAAGGGGTGCGTTCGTCCTCCTTGCTTCTTATGCTTACTTTCCTGAAAAGACCATATTCGTCGGAGTGGTGGATCCCGGGGTCGGGGGTTCCCGGCGCCCTGTATGCCTCTGCTGTGGTGGCAGATATTTCCTGGGGCCTGACAACGGGCTTTTCTCCTGGGTGGCGCAAAAAGAAGGGGTCGATGCCGCTTTTATCCTGGAAAAGAGTGACTGGTTCCTTGATAACGTGAGCAAGACATTCCATGGGCGGGATATTTTTGCTCCTGTGGCGGCCCATCTCGCCCGTGGTGTATCAATGAGTGATCTTGGCCCTGCATGCGATCCAAAAAGCCTTGAATCCATTCCTTTCCCCACACCCGTGATTGTTCCCGGGGTAAAGATAGACGCCGAAGTACTGGTTTCAGACAGGTTCGGCAACCTCGTGACCAGTATCAGGGAGCAGGATTTACGGGCATGCTTCGGAAAAGCTTATGAAAATTCTGTTGTGATTATAGTCTCTGGCTCTAGTGTAAAGGGCCTTTCAGATTCATACGCATCCGTGGGAAAAGGTATGCCCTTGGCTATCATAGGGAGTAGCGGTTTTCTGGAGTTGTCAGTTAACATGGGCGATGCTTCAGAATTCTTCTCGGCCGCGCCGGGAACCCGTGTTCAGGTTGCCCTGCAATGAGACAGCTTGTGGTAGCAATCCGAACATGTTTTCAAAACTGTCTGCGAGGTATTCCCTGCGAGGGGTATTTTCACGGCCAGATTTACTCAGATCGCACCTCCGGCACAAAACATGTCAACATAGCGTGTAAAATCGAATTTAATCCCGGCAAAGTTTTCAAAGGTCGGATCGGAAAAATCCCAGCCTTCTTTTTCGCGTAGTTTTTTGAATATGGCCAGGTAGTTCGCGACAATCCTCTTTTCCCATGCCAGGCCCAGGGCATTTGCTTCTTTCTTTATTTCCTTTTCTGTGCCTTCGATTTCCAGAAAACAACCAAACGGGGTTTTGTCTATGCAGATCAATACGTTATTTTTCCGGTAAGTAGTGCGGTGCTTGTCATAACGAGTATCAACAAAGTAGCCCATTTCTTTAAAGATCAAAAGAATAGCTTCAGCGTCACCGATCATGGTTTCGTATTCCACCAGGCGCTTGCATTCAGTCTTGCCGGGGGGCGGAGGTTTTTTGTATGTCAGTTTGGTATTGTCATCGCATATCCTGATTCTTAAAAGCGACCTCCTGCGTCTTATATCGTGATTGGTTGTATCGAGGCAGAGATTGACTTCATTGGTTTCATCCACTTTCAGGCCGGAGTTTGACTCGATTCTCTTTATTATTTCATCCGGGTCGGGGATGAAAAATTTAACCTCGGTTTCAATGTGGGTTTCATTGACATGGGTATTCATACTTGATGCCTTGATCGATAGTGTTTTTCGTATGCCAGGTGCGCGAAAAAAAGTAATTCATTCTGTAATGGAAAACTATAGCCATTTATGATGACCTTGTAAACTTACCGTGAAAACACCTCCGGGACCGGGAAAAAATGGCCATGTCGTCATACGCGGGAATTATTGCTGCTGATCATGAAAGTAACGAGTCCATCATCCGGCCGGGGCTGGTTTAGTTCCGGCGCATGGTGTGTGGCCGCGTCAAAATCAGCAGATCAGCGGGATTTGCTACACATTGCGTAAATATTCATGGCCTTATGGCAACAAGGTCCATGGGTTTGTTCGGGATGGATGTGGCCCCGTCTTTTTCGGGTTTTTCCCTTGACACATTTGATGGATTTGAGTATCCAAGGCAAATTGAATTTTTCAATAAGACCACGATCCTCGCAGAATGATTCAGCATGAAGAAATCATTTTTTTGTTTTGCAGGATCTGCCGGGGTTATGGCCTTATATGTATTAGTCCAACTATGGAAGAATAGATATATCCATATTATGGATTCATAAAAAATGGTTTCACAAGGAGTGGTGAAGAGTGAAAAAATACACCAGGTTTGCCAGGAAAAACGAGGTTGAAAGAAAATGGTACGTGGTAGACGCCAGGGACAAGGTGTTGGGGCGTCTTGCAAGTGAAATCGCTCGCCGCTTGAGGGGTAAGCATAACCCCATGTATAGTCCTCATGTTGATTGCGGTGATTTCATTGTGGTAATAAATGCCGATAAGGTACGGCTTACCGGCAGGAAATGGGACCAGAAGGTCTATTACAGGCATTCCGGCTATCCGGGAGGAATCAAGGAGATTACTGCAAGGAAATTGAGGGATAAGCGGCCTGAAGACCTGATCCGTTTTGCTGTTCGTGGAATGTTGCCAAAAAACAGGTTAGGCCGGGCGCTTATCAAGAAGCTCAAGGTCTATGCCGGTGAGAGCCATCCCCATGAGGCGCAACAACCCCAGGTGCTCGATATATGAGTAATAGCGGCCTTTGATCAGGTTGGGATCGTTTTTGATCAGTCCTGTTTTCATCGTCAGGTTGTTTTTTGAAGGGGTTTACTGAGCAGGGAAATCCATGAAAATAAGTTTGGAGGCATCATAAATGGCGCAGGAAAGAATCGAGGTTTTTTATGCTACCGGCAAGCGGAAGGAATCCGTGGCCCGTACATGGCTGAAGCCGGGCAAGGGAGAGATCATAATAAATAATAAACCGGTAAACGAGTATTTCGTCCTGGACAGTGCCCGGGAAATGGCGCTTCAGGCATTGAAGCTTACCGATTCTCTTTCTGATTACGATATCAAGATCAATGTCAAGGGTGGCGGTATTATGGGGCAGGCAGGCGCTGTGAGACACGGGATCACCAAGGCGTTGTTCCTGTCTAATCCGGATTTAAGAGCTGTGCTTAAAAAGGCCGGTTTTGTCAAGCGCGATCCAAGGACCAAGGAGCGCAAGAAGTACGGCCAGCGGGGAGCAAGGGCCCGGTTCCAGTTCTCCAAGCGTTGATTTGGAACATTATTCCCTGAAAGCAAAAAAACGAAAAGAACAAATGGAGCACCTGCCCGCTTGAGAATGCTGAGAATGCTTGGCGGGATGCTCCTTTTATTTTTTGTTATGTGAGGATAATAACGTTTGAAGGGCTCTTGTCCCCCTCAAAGTTCTCTCTTGCGTCATCCCCCAGGACTGTCCTGTTTCTCCCTTTTCGTTTCGCTTCGTACAGAGCCTGATCAGCCTCACGGATCAGTGTGTCTTGTGTTTTGTCATGATCAGGTATAATGCATCCGACGCCCAGGCTCAAGGTTACAAAAGGAGACACCAGTGATGTCGAATGGGGGATTTGCAGCTGCTCGACAGCAATTCTTATGGTCTCTGCAACCTTTAGAGCGCCTTTGGCGTCTGTATTTGGCATGATAACCGCAAATTCCTCCCCGCCGTAACGGGCCACAAGGTCTACGGTTCGTTTGATATTACGCCTGAGAACAGCCGCAATCTCCTGCAGGCATTTATCGCCTGCCTGGTGCCCGTAGGTATCGTTGTAACGCTTGAAACAATCAACGTCACACATGATAAGGCTCAAAGGGAGTCTGTATCTGGAATGCCTGTTCCATTCCTTTTCGAGGTATTCGTCAAAGCGCCTCCTGTTCGCGAGCTGGGTTAATTCATCCATGACTGAAAGGAGTTTGAGCTTCTCATGAGCTTTTTGCAGGGCAGCTTCGGCCTGTTTCCTGCTGGTGATGTCAAAGAAGGAGACAATGCTGCTTTCCTGGCCCGGCGGTGTATAAACATTCATGACCACGTGTTTCATCTCCCTTGACTTGTCGATAATAAGGCATTCATACTCGGTGGGCGGAGGAAGACCTTTTTCCTTCTGCCTGGCATGAAACCGCCTGATCCTGTTTAAGTTTTTGCGTTCTATGAATTCGGTCAGCCGCTTTTTCCCGATTATCTCCTCCTTTGAATAACCCGTCATTTCGCAAAATTTCGAGTTCGCCATGGAGATTTTCATGTTTTTCCCTACCATGATTGTGGCGGTTCCGGTATTCTCAAAGAGATTCCTGTAGCGGAGTTCACTTTCCTGGAGTTTACGGGTTATCTGCTGGAGCCGGATATTGTAACGCTCCAAAGCGGCCTTTGCGAGCTTGATTGATGTTATGTCAACAAGGGTTACGATGATTCTTTCATGCCATGCGATGATATCGAACTTGATGATGATGAACTTGGTGTTCTTGTTTCTGTCTATAAGTTTGCATTCATATTCAGCGGGCTTTGTCCAGCCAAGAGCGCGTCTGCGAAGGTAGATGCGTCTTATGCGGGCGATGTCCTCTGCCGGAATGAAGTCGGTCAACTTCATCCTGTTGCATATAAGCTGTTTCGGATATCCGCAAAGCTCTTCAAATTTTGTGTTCACCATGGATATTGTCATGTCATCCTGTATAAGGACCATGGCGCTGCCGCTGTGCTGGAACATGGCCTTGTATCTTGCCTCACTCTCCTGCAACGCCCTGCCGGTTTTTTTCATTCTGGCATTAGCAAAAAGAAGCTCTCCTGTTCTCTTTTCAGCTTCCTTGTAAAGGGAATCGGCTTGGTGATTGAGCAAGTAGAAATATATAATAAGAAAAGAGCACAGCCCGAAAAACAGCACGGGCACGAGGTTGAACTCGAAATGATAAAGCCTGAACGCGAAGACCATGGGCGCTGCAAGCATTGTGACAGCAAACAACTCCTTGAATACCTTAAAACCATGATGTATGCTGTTTCCAATCATTACGACAAGAATCAGCATCATCATCGGCGGTGGGTCCATGGGGTCACAAAGCCATGCAAGGAGCCCTGCACATGCATCCATTATGTATCCCGCCTGTATATACGGGCCGGTCTTCTCTCCCTTTCGAATCTTAATGAAACAGAAGATAAAAAAAACGGCGATACCTAGACATACCCATGGGACAATTCCCCTGGTGATGAACAGCGGTATTTTGGGAGTGAGTAGAAAATAAGCAAGTCCAATAGCGGTGAAGCAAAGCCTGAGCATGAGCTGGAGAACGGGGCGGATTACGGGCTGAACCTGGATCGGCTCGACTTCGATTTCCTTGTCCTGCCCAGGCTGCTCTGATGCATAGGCCAGGTTGTCGAGATCCAGGACCTGGTTTTGGGGTGTTTTTTTCTGTTCCGGGGTCATTGTCATACTTGTTTCGGTTTATGTTCAGCTTGCAAAGTCATGATCTGATTTGGTCGCCCAGCCGCAAATCGCGGAGAATCATGGTTTAAACTATTTAAATTTGATGGATTTTTAGCTGATTGTCAATAAGTATCATGCTGTTGACACAACCGGAAGAGGTGCTATTTATTTGCTTGATCAAAGATTGGAATTTATTAGGATGTTGCGCGATCGTTGTTGTGGTAAATGTGAGATCACAGCGATTACGGCCCCGGTTTTTTTCGGTTGCAGGTGATTTTGAATAATGATGGACTTTACCGTGAAAACACCACCGGAGCCAGGGAGAAAGACAGCCTTATTTTCATTCTCGGGGGTGATAGCTGCTAATCATGAAAGCTTACAGGTTTATCAATAATGACGATTTGTGAGTTTATCCTGTTATATCCTGGAATTGTGTGTATGGCAAAGTGAAGCATGGGGTAATGGCGCAGTGCCGGTTTCCCGTGGCTTTGCCCATGCGGTGAAAAAAAGAAATCGGTGACCCACAGGTATGGAACGGCTGGACTATTTTGTAAAGCGTTTGTTCATGGTTATTCCCACTTTTCTGGGGATAACCTTTTTGTGTTTCTGCCTGACCCAGTTCATCCCTGGTGGACCGGTTGAGCAGGCTATTATGTCCATGAAGGGGATTGGAGCGGGTGAGGGGCCTTCGGCTCCGGGGACTGCGGGGTCGGTCTCAGAGGCCCAGCGCAAGGCTCTTGTATCGTATTATGGCTTTGATCAGCCCCTATACAGGCAGTTCTACCGGTGGTTTGTAACATACAGGGTAGGAATGGAAATGCCGTCTTACAAGTTTCCCGAAAAGACTGCGTGGGAACTGATAAAGAGCCGTTTCGCCGTCTCCATGGTCTTTGGGATATCTGGTTTTGTACTTTCATACCTTATATGCATACCTCTGGGAATTGCCAAGGCGTTGAAACACGAATCCTGCTTTGATGTGACGAGCAGTATAATAGTGTTTGTCGGTTATGCCATTCCTCCGTTTGCTTTCGGCATGGTCTTGAAAATGTTGTTTTGCGGAACTGTTGATGGGTTCTGGAACATATTTCCCATAGCCGGCTTCCATTCCGAGGGGTTTGAGGCCATGTCTTTCATGGCAAAAGCACAGGATATCTTTATGCATATGTTTCTGCCAGTGTTGTGCTATATAATCGGAAACTTTGCCGTTCTTACGCTTTTGATGAAGAATTCCCTCATAGAGCAGATAAGCATGGATTACGTTAGAACCGTTCTGGCCAAGGGGGGAACTTTCCGCAGGGCTGTATGGGGGCATGCCGTCTGGAACGCTATGATCCCCATCGCCACAGGTATGAGCGGTATTTTGACCGTCATGTTCGCAGGTTCGGTTATCATAGAACAGGTATTCGAGATTCCAGGGATGGGACGCTTGAGCCTCGAGGCGATTGTAGGCCGTGATTACCCAGTATTCATGGGGATAATGGCCCTTACATCCTTTCTCGGGCTTATAGGAAACATCTTTTCAGATATGCTTTATGTTTTGATAGATCCCCGGATCAATTTCCAGGCTGCTTAAGAAGGGAGTTCTGTTGATGGGGATCGCCTTTGACCCGGTATTCAAAAAACGAGTAAGAAGGTTTGCCAGGAACAGGCGTGCGTTTGTATCGTTTATCCTTCTTGTTTTCATATTTTTAGGCAGTCTTCCTGCTGAGTTTTTCTGCAACGACCGGCCCCTGGTTGTCCGTTGCGAGGGACGCTGGTATTTTCCTGTGCTTTTCTACTATCCAGAGGATACATTTTTACATAACGGGAAAAAGACAAGGCCCGATTACAGGGAGCTTGCCAAAAAAGACCTGTTTTGCAAGTCTCGGCAGAATTTCATGATATTCCCCTTGCATCCCTATAGTCCATACGAATCCATCTCTCCTGAATCTATCGAAATTGAGGATAAGGTTGAAATAAGAATAAGGCCTGAACCCATCTCCGGGTACATTGAGACCGGCCCTGACCTGGTGGTGATAAAACAACGCAACCTTTCCATGCTCCTTGGTGATTCAAAAGCCTCAAGGCATGTCAACCTGAGGAGGATCTTTGATCTTTCTCCTTCTTTTATCAGGGCGATGGAAAAGAGGTATGCAAACCTTGAGTCTGAGTCAGTCGAGCAAAGTATCGTCTTGAACAACAAAACTTTACTCCTGCGCCTCCCGGCCTACAGGCCAAGAGCCCAGCCTCCTTCGCGCCTCAGGATTCTTTTTTTTGAGGATATCAAGGGGGAAAAGACGACAAATCTCGTTCTTCTGCCTGGGAAAAAACAGCCTGAAACCTTTCCCCCGGTCTGGGAGAAAATATTGCCGGACCAGCGCAGCCTTATCCTTTCACTGGCGCAGGAACGTTTCAACCGGCCTGTGGAATCTATCAGGGTAAAAGGCAAAGACCGTGCCTACAGAATAACTTTTGAGAAGGCCGAAGTGATGTTCCCGTACCCTCCGGTCAAAGACCATCCCCTGGGACTCGATGCAGCAGGGAGGGATGTGCTTGCGCGGCTCTATTACGGATTCCGGATTTCTCTTATATTCGGGCTCCTTCTCTCCGGGTGCGCGGTGTTTTTCGGGGTCATTGCAGGCGGGCTGCAGGGGTATTACGGTGGCAAGGTGGATATAATATCCCAGCGGCTTATTGAGATCTGGAATGCGCTTCCTTTTCTGTATGTTATGATACTGATGGGTTCTGTCTACGGGAGGAGTTTCTGGCTTTTGCTGTTTTGCTACGGGCTTTTCAACTGGATCGGCATATCATATTACGTTCGTGCGGAATTTTTAAAATTGAGGTCACAGCCATTTGTCGATGCTGCAAGGTGTCTCGGGCTTTCTGACGCCAGAATAATCTTTTCCCATATCATGCCCAACGCCCTCGTGCCGGTTATAACCTTTTTCCCCTTTTCTTTGGTTGGCGCCATAGGTTCACTGGCTGCCCTCGATTATCTGGGGTTCGGGCTGCCCCCGCCGACTCCCAGCTGGGGGGAGATGCTATTCGAGGCCCAGCAGTTCAGGTGGGCCTGGTGGCTGATCCTTTATCCATCCCTTGCCCTTTTCCTGGTTATGCTCCTGGGGGTATTCATAGGGGAGGGTATTCGTGATGCTTATGATCCAAAGGCTTACGGAAGGTATCATTGATATTTTATAAAAGACTGGGTGATATCGGCGGAAACCACATCAACTGTTTAAGGACCTGGCTTGGAAAATCTGCTTGAAATACGGGATCTGTCGGTTGTTTTTTCCACGGACGAAGGGGAACTCAAGGCCGCCTTGGGAGTCTCATTTTCCATGAAACCCGGTGAAAGGCTGGGCCTTGTGGGAGAATCAGGGTGCGGAAAGTCCGTTACAGCGCTTTCAATACTTCGGCTCATCCCATCGCCGCCGGGCAGGATCGTGTCTGGCTCGATATTTTTTCAAGGGAGGGATCTGCTTTCTCTTGGATATGATGAGATGAGAAAGATTCGGGGAAACGATATTTCCATGATTTTCCAGGAACCCCAGGCCGCTTTGTCGCCATTGCATAGGGTGGGAGATCAGCTCGTGGAGGCTGTAAGGTTTCACCGGGATGTAGGCAGGAAGGAAGCCTGGGAACAGGCTGCAAGCTGGCTTGCAAAGGTGGGGATATCAGATCCGGACCAGCGCATGTATGCATATCCTTTCCAGCTTTCTGGCGGCATGCAGCAGAGGGTGATGATAGCGATGGCTCTGATGATGTCGCCCAGGCTTCTTGTTGCGGATGAACCCACCACCGCGCTTGATGTCACGACCCAGGCCCAGATTTTTTCCCTGGTGAAGAACATGATGGCAGGGGACATGTCATTGCTCCTGATAACACACGATATGGGGGTGGTGTGGGAGATGTGTGACAGGGTGGCTGTGATGTATGCCTCGATGCTGGTTGAGACAGGCACCAGGGATCAGATATTCTCCGCGCCCAGACACCCTTATACCCAGGGTCTCCTCGAGGCGGTTCCAAGGCTGAGCAGACGGAAACAAAGACTTTCAGATATCCCGGGCCAGGTCCCTTCACCCCTGGACTATCCAGCTGGTTGCCATTTTGCAGGCAGGTGTCCGAGAGTGATGCCGGTTTGCCGTAAGGCCAAGCCGACTCTTGTGGAAATTGATACGGAGTCGAGCGTGGCTTGTTTCCTTTATTCTGGTGTGGAGGATTCATGAAGGCGGCGGTTTCATCACATGATATTTTTTCTGTTTCTCCACTTATGGAGGTCTGTAATCTAAGGACATGGTTTCCAGTGAAAAGGGGCCTTTTTTCGCGTCATCTCGGCTGGATAAAGGCAGTAGACGGAGTGAGTCTTCGCATCATGGCCGGCGAAACATACGGCCTTGTGGGAGAGTCTGGCTGCGGCAAGAGCACGCTTTCAAGAACCCTGCTCTTTTTGGAAAAGCCACTTTCCGGGAAAATATTGTTTATGGGTAGAGATACCGCCGGGTTAAAAGGGAAAAAGCTTCGCAGGTTCAGGAAGCATATCCAGGCGGTATTCCAGGATCCCCTTACATCCCTCAATCCCAGGATGAATATCTGCGAAATACTGACAGAGGGGCTTGTCCGTTTTGGTATGCTGGAAGGGGCGAAGGAGGATCACGCAAGGAGGCTGATGGCCGAGGTCGGTCTTGATCCCAATGCGATTTATCGTTTTCCCCATGAGTTTTCCGGGGGGCAGCGCCAGCGGATCAACATAGCAAGGGCTATATCTCTCAGGCCGGATATAGTGATATGCGATGAAGCAGTGAGCGCCCTTGATGTATCGGTTCAGGCACAGGTGCTCAATCTGCTTTTTGATCTCCAGGAAAGATACGGGCTTTCATACTTTTTCATATCCCATGACCTGAGTGTTGTAAGCTGCATTGCTGACAGGATAGGCGTAATGTACTTGGGCAGGCTGGTTGAGGAGGGACCTGCGCCGGATATTATATCCGATCCCATGCATCCATACACAAAGATGCTGCTCGCCGCTCTCCCGCAACCTGGCAGGGGGATAAAAAAGGATATCCCGGTACAGGGTGAGGCTCCTTCGGCCATGGCGCCGCCGCCTGGCTGCCGGTTTCATCCGCGCTGTCCTTCCGCCATGCAGGTTTGCTGTCAAGACGAGCCGGAACCTGTGGCGGTGGATGGCCGTATCATTGAGTGCCATCTCTACCGCCACGGAGGATGATCCGGTAAACTTTTATGGTCAGGGCCAATCACCCTTGGGCATGAAAGCAGGCCGTTTCCACCCCGGCTCTATGCATGTTTTCATGGTAAAGGCAAGGGCCGGGCACTGCTTCATTTCCCCATTTTTTTATTATAACGGCTGATCTTGTTTTTGATGGCCTCCTGGAGCTCTTTGCCCGGCGCCAGCCTGTGTGCCTTTTCAAGTAATGAAACCGCGTCGGCAAGGGCTTGAGGTGTGCCTGCTTCGGCGAGCGCCTCTGCCTTGTAAAGATAGATCAGCGAATCAATACGGTTACGGCGTTTTTGAATTTCTTGCTTCTCTTTCCCGGTGACGGCGTATTGCTCTGCTTCGTTAAGTTTTGCCTTTATCTTTTCAAAGTCAGGGATGCCTTTTCCCCTTGGCATGGCGTCAATCCTGGACAGAAGGTGATCAAAGATCACCTTGTACGCCTCTTTTCTGGTGCATGAACCCTTCATCGATTCCTGAATCGTCGCACCTTGCAGCTCTTTAAACAGATGCCGGCCGGTCGGCGAGAAGTTGCCCTTCCAAATCTTTACCCCGGAATCGGTTATTTCAATGGAATACTTGGATGCGTTTTGAATGCTGGCGATAAAAAGAAGAGCAAAAATTGCCGCAATAACCGAAACGAGCATCCATAAGCCTTTGCCCGGCGGCTCCTCGGTAATGAGAGGCGGCAATGGAGGTGAAACAAACCCGGGTGTTTTCCTGGTTTCAGGACTGACCGGCCTTTCTGATACAACCGGCCTGGGCTTTGCTTCTGTTTCCTTTTTAACGGATGGCTCCTTCTTTTCTTTTTGAATATCAGCCGGTTCAGGTTTTGTTTCGGCTGGTTGTTTTGTTTGTTCCGGTTTTACTCCAGCAGAAGGCTCCGGCTTTGCGGAAGGTTTGCCTTCCTCTTTTTCAGCGGCCTCCTTTTTCTCAGCGGTCTCCTTCGCACCTTCAGTTGTTGTCTTTTCAGGTTGCTTCTGGGCTTTTTCCGGTTCTTTAGGCGCTTCAGGCTCTGGCGTTGGAGGCTTGGTCTCTTTCTCAGGCTCCTTTTTTTCAGGTGTCTCTTTTTTGTCCGATTCAGGTTCAGCTTCCTCTTTTTTTGCCTGGGCAGGTTCAACTGGAGCGGCTTTTGGTGCGTCCGCCTTTGGTGGTGTTGCTTCCGCAGAAGCCGGTTCTGTTCTTATTCCCATGTCTTCCGGGGCCGCTTCAGTCTCTGCCGGTTCTTCCGGGGGCACGGCTGGTGTATCTTTTTTGCTTACGGTTTTTTCTTCACCGGGCTGTTTCGCCGGCGAAGGCGGTATGGTGAACTTTCTGAAAATAAGGGTATTTTTATCTTTTAAACCTTCAAATGCTTCGGGTGCCTGGAAAGAAGCTTCTTCTGGTTTGGGCGAATAGAGTTTTTCCGGTTTCCATTCCGGAAATTTCATTGCAAGGAGTTCGGGTATGGTTTTGGGAGGCTTTGTCTCCTTAGCCTTTGGTTTCTTGGCGGCTGTGGGCTTCGCCTTTTTTTTGGCAGGAGCTTTTTTGGTCTTTGGAGTGGCCTTCTTTTCTTTCTTTGGCGCGGCTTTGGTCTTCTTTGGAGTAAGATCGAATTTCAAGGAAAGCAGGGCTCTGATTTTCTTTGCATTCTTCTTGTCTGCCGGATCAACCACCGGCGGGGCGGAGAAATCATTACCGGCGGAATCAGCTGGTGGAACAAAGAGGGTCGCGGGTTTCCATGTACCGAAATCCCTTTTCAGCAGCGAAGAGATGCTGGGAGCTTTTTTTGCGCCGGATTTCTTCTTGGATGATTTTGCCGCTTGTTTTTTCCCCTTGGCCTTTGCCTGTACCTTTTTCTTTGATTCTTTGGCCGTATCTTTCGCTTTCTTCTTGGAGGTGCCTTTCTTCTTTGCAGTCGATTTTGTCTGGCTCTTTTTACCCATGATTATCCCTTTTTGGGTTGATGGTGATAAAAAAACCAAGGTTTGAACAGATAATTGTTATTTTTATAACTTTGGGGAGGCTATATACAAAAGGTCTTGATTTTTGTAAATAGTAAATAATGACGGCTCCGTAAAAAGTCCGTCTGCTGCGTTGCGCTTCGCCGGAAAGCGG
>CAYVIE010000025.1:5316-25378 GCA_964451355.1 uncultured Desulfobacteraceae bacterium | reverse complement strand
CAGGTCGAGAACGAGGCCCCGGCCAGCCACAACCCCCTGGATCACCCGGGGAGCGGCATAGGCGACCATTATACCGAAAATAATGCAACATACCGGTACCAGACCAAAAAGAACAGCAAACCTCCAGCTCCGGATACATGGCTCCATCCTGTTTTGCACGCGCCCCCTTTTGCTTGACTCTTATTGTTTCATCCCGGGCGCATGCGATTGTAACTGCGGTATAGTTTCTCACGCCGGCCCGGCGCCATAAAAACATAGAAACCAGGAATCACATGATATGCATACAAGGAAAGACCTTTTGCAAATTTTTCACTTGACTTGTCAACATATTTTGTACCTCTCTACCAGATTGTGTTAATAGCACGTCAAGCTGTCCGGTTGTTATGACGAATTCCTGAATCAGTGAGCTTTTACTGCGCAACAGATGCCCGAAAGCAACCATAATTTATTAAAACTTGACATCCTCACCCCTGTGGGGCATGTTCGCAACGCAAGGGAACTATTGGATTATATGCAAACAAAAAAAGCGATGAAGGAGAAACTTCATGGATCGTGGTGACAATTATGAGGTAAAAGATATTTCCCTCGCGTCACAGGGCAGGAATAACCTGGAGCTTGCCGAGCTGAACATGGGAGCCTTGATGGAGGTCAAGAAGCGTTTCGAGAAGGAAAAGCCCCTTGACGGTATACGCATTGGCATGGCCCTTCACGTTACAAAGGAGACAGGAGTGCTTGTGCGCACCCTGGTGGCCGGAGGCGCGAAAGTTGCCATAACAGGATGCAACCCACTTTCAACACAAGACGATGTTGCGGCGGCCCTTGCAGAGGAAGGTATACTGGTTTGGGCTTACAAGGGAGAAACCACCGAGGATTACTACCGTTACCTTGGGAACGTGATCGCTTTCAAGCCGCAAATAACTATTGATGACGGCTGCGACCTCGTATCCGAGATACACAAGAACCATCCCGACCTTATTCCGGGGATAATCTGCGGGTGCGAAGAGACCACCACCGGAATCATAAGACTTGTGGCCATGGAAAAGGACGGGGCTTTGAAATACCCCATGATCGCTGTCAATGACAACCAGACCAAGCATCTAGTGGACAACTTTTACGGCACCGGCCAGTCGAGCATTGATGGTATTTTAAGAGCTACAAACATCCTTTACGCCGGCAAGACCTTTGTGGTTTGCGGTTACGGGAGCTGCGGCAAGGGTGTTGCATCGAGGGCAAAGGGCCTCGGAGCGAATGTCGTTGTATGCGAAGTTGACAATTTCCGGGCACTCCAGGCGCATTACGACGGCTACAGGGTCATGAAGATCGCTGACGCCGCAAGGATCGGTGACATTTTCTGCACAGTGACCGGCAACAAGCACGTCATACGCCTCGAACATATGAAGGAGATGAAGCACGGAGCTGTATTGTGCAACTCGGGGCATTTCGATGTGGAGATAGAAATCTCGGCCCTGAAGGAAGCAGCGTCTTCCTGCAGGAGGGTAAGACCCTTTATGGATGAATACATACTTGACGGCAAAAAGATTTTCATACTCGGGGAAGGCAGGCTCATTAACCTGGCAGCTGCAGAAGGGCATCCCAGCGAGGTCATGTCCACATCGTTCTGCGGTCAAGCGCTTGCCTGCGAGTATGGTGTAAAGAATAAAGATACGCTTTCCCCAGGAGTTATCCAGCTCCCCGCTGAAATCGACGACCAGATAGCAGGGCTTCAGCTCGCTGCCATGGGCATAGAGATTGATTCTCTAACACAGGAACAAAAAGATTACCTTGAGACCTGGGAGGAAGGAACCTGATTCTCCTTTGAAATTATATCCAGGCGACTACCAAAGCCATGGCTTTGCCGTCAAAGCTTTAAAAAAGCATAAATCTTTTACCGTTAAAACATATCCGGGGCCGGGAAGAAAGACAGGCTTGTTTTCATGCCCCGGGTGATTGCCGCTAATCATTAAGGTTTACGTGACGGGGGGAGGATTTTCCCTCCCCCCGTCATTTAATATAAATTCAAACGGTTCCACCCCCACCCCCAGCCCGGAGCTCAATCGCCCGCCTCTGTATGAGGGGCTTTACCATGTAAACACCTCAAGAGCCGGGGTGGAAAACAGCCTTGCTTTCATGCCCGGGGGTGATTGCAGGTAATCATAAACGTTTACAAGCCCGTCAGACCTGTATTCCTGCCCGCATACCTGAAAATAGCTTATCCATTCCTTTCAGCCCTGCGCCCAAAGCTTTTCAATTGACTCTGATAATCGATTTTGCAATATTTTATTAATGTTAATATTTAGGCATGAAAACAGCCATTTTTCATGCCTGGTGATACCGCTGATCATAAAGTTTACAAAGCCGTCCACTCTATTTTCAATTGAGTTGAATCTTTGTTTTGGGATCAGAATCTCGATTTTTTAAAATGCTACTGACTTGAAAATCGACCATCAGGCCCGAAATACAAACAATCCCCTGGAGGTAGTCATGGATAGAAAACCCGGCCTAAAATCTCCATTTCGGATGATTTTGCTGGTTTTGTTCGCGGTTATACTGCAAGCAGCTCTTTTCCAGCCCCATTCCGCCAAGGCAGGCGGTATTGTTACAACCGGCGACTTCTATTACGTTGATATCACCAACGGAAGTGACGTAACGGGCGATGGCAGCGAAGCCAATCCCTGGAAAACCCTTCATTTCGCAATACCCCAGGTGCCGGAAGGCGGAACCCTGATTATAAAACCGGGAACATACTCCATAGACAACGGGGAGCAGGATGCGCCTCTTGCAATCAACCGGATTATAACCATCTCAGGCAGTGGGTCTGATACCATTATAGACGGAACCAACACAACAAGCTGGATACCATGCATGTCGGTTACAGCCGATGCTGTTATCCAGGACCTTTCCATATGGAATTTTCCCGCCGGAATCGAGGTGACAGGGGCATCTCCCCTGATTCAACGCAACATTTTCACGAGCAATTCCTCGGCAATCATGGTAACGGGCAGTAGCATCGAGGCCTCGCCTACCATTCAAAACAACCAGATCACGAGCGGAATATTCGGCATAGAGATCTTTGCCGAATCAGGAGATGCAAACCCCATGATCTGGCACAACACCATCTATGGCATGGAAAATTATGGGATAAGCATGGCTGTGGATGGTTCCATCCAGATGTCTCCTTCAGTCCTGTACAATATTATCGCCAACACCGGAACAGGCATATTCAACTCCAACGGCACTCCGCAGATTGATTACAATGACCTGTGGATGAATATTACCAATTACAATGGTGCGGCTGCCGGGCCAAACGATATACAGGTTGATCCGCAATTCGTTGCGCCGGAAGTACTCGATTTCCATATCAAAGAGTCATCTCCATGTATCGACGCCATCCCTACTTCTGAAAACGATCCTGTTGCAGATGATCTGGAACAGGGGCCAAGACCCCAGGGTAGCGGATTCGACATGGGTTGTTACGAATATGTGCCGCTGTTTTATGGTGTAGTCTGGGATGGAGGCGGCGACGGTACATCGTGGACCGACCCGGCAAACTGGGATCCGGACGCAGTGCCGCAACCAGGCGATGATGTTTTCATCGATATGGACGGGACATACACAGTAAACCTCGAGAGCGACGCTCAAATTGCAAGCCTGACCCTGGGCTCACCTGACAATACCGGGATCCAGGAACTGGCCGTGACAGGTGCGACCTTGACCGTTACAGGAGGTTTAACCATCAAGGGGTCAGGAAGCCTTTCCCTTGCCGGTGCGACAGTTTCAGCACAGGGGTCTTTCGAGAACTTTGGAGAGATACATGGCACCGGAACCATGGACGTCGCATCCGGATTTCTTTCCAACCACGGAAAGATAGCCCCGGGGCTCTCGCCCGGCGCACTGACCGTAAACGGCGATTTCACACAGTCCCAGGAGGGTGTTTTATCGATAGAGCTTGCAGGAACAACAGCCGGCGACTTATATGACCAGTTGATCGTCACCGGCATTGCCACGCTTGGCGGAATGCTGGAAGTCATGCTTGTGGATCCCTTCAGCCCGGCGGTATCTGACAACTTCGACGTGATCACGTACGGAGCCGTTCAAGAGGAATTTGAGCCTCTGAACCTGCCCGACCTTCCTGACGGCCGCCTCTGGGAGTCGGATTATCTTGCAGGCTCTCTTTCCCTAAAGGTAGTCCCGGATACCGACCTTGACGGAATGAACGATGATTGGGAAATAGCGCATTTCGGTGATCTCTCCCATGACGGTACCCAGGACACAGACAATGACGAACTCACCGACCTCCTGGAATATCAGGAGAAAACCGATCCCACCGACCCCGATTCAGACGGTGACGGTTATGCCGACTCAGAGGAACTGAATTTTCAAACCGATCCGAATGATCCTGCCGACCACCCTGTATATGAACCCGGCGAGTACTTTGTGGATGCCAATGGCGCATCCCCCATAGGGGCCGGAACCCGTGATAATCCCTGGCGGTCTTTGCACTATGCGATACACCACGTAAATGAAGGAAATCCAGGAGCCTACATAATAAACGTTCTTCCCGGCATATACTCTACAGGAGGGGAAGAGCCTGATACCGAGCTTTTGGTATACCAGGATGACGTGACCATCATCGGCGATGCCTCAGGAACTTCAATTCTTTCCGGTGATTCAGCCAATACCTGGCAAAACGGCATCGATATCACGGGCAACCGGGTTGTCATAAACCATCTCAAGTTCACCTCGTTTAGTGGGGCCGGTATATATGCCGACGGCGCCCAGGATGTGCAAGTCATGTCCAACTACATCACCGCTTGTGGATCCGGTATTGTTTTCGACAACACCACGGGCACGATCTCCGGAAACTTAGCCATGGACAATGAGCAGGCCGGGATCAGGATACACGCTTCTGCAGCTGATATCTCACCCCGCGTGGAAAACAACCTGGTGGGCAATTTCCTGCAGGAATACGGATACATAGGTGTTACAGGAATAGAGGTGTCAGCCGAACAGGGATATTCCGCCACACCCGAGATATACCATAACACCATAACGGGCGGGAATGCTGACGGTATTGATTTCCTTTCAGCCGACGCCGCAGGCTCGGTGAAATACAATATCATAGAGGGATTCAATATAGGAATCTACAAGTCCCCCGATCCGGGGCAAGATCCACTGATAGATTACAATGATCTGTGGAACAACGGCATCGACTATCAAAACGTTATACCGGGACCGTCGGACCTCCACGCTGATCCAATGTTTACTGGTATAGGGGGCGACTTCCACCTGCTCGCCTCGTCTCCGTGTATTGATGCCGTTCCACCAAACGCGGAACCCGTTCCCCCAGTCGCAGACGACCTCGACGGGGTGGTAAGGCCGCAGCAGGACGCCTATGACATGGGCTGCTACGAATATTTTTTCATAGACACCGATTCCGACGGTATGGATGACGTCTGGGAATGGTACTACTTCGGAAGCCTGGACCGTGATGGAACAAAGGACTTTGACTATGACGGACTGACCGACGGCGAGGAATTCAACAACAAAACTGATCCCACGGAATGGGATTCCGATTCCGACGGCATGCCCGACGGATGGGAACTTACCTATGGACTGGATCCAACAGACCCGTCAGATGGAAGCATCGACACTGACGGCGATACCTATAGCAACCAGCAGGAATTTATCGACGCTACCGACCCAACAGACAATGCCGACTTTGCTGCCCTAGCCGGGGCATGGTTCGTCGATCCTGTATCAGGCGATGATGCAAAAAGCGGCCGGTCATGGGAATACGCCAAAAAGAGCTTTGACGCCGTCTTTAAATCCATCACTGACCGTGATCTGGACGATCCTTCAACCCCTCAAACCATCCACGTAAAAGAAGGAACATTTACAAAACCGCTTATGGTTTACAACTTCATAACGATCATGGGCGGATATCCGGATAACCTCACGGGCACGGATCTTACAGGACGTGATCCTTCAACATACATGAGCATCATCGATGCCCAGGGCGCTGCCTACGGGATTTCACCGGTTGCCTACGGATGGGATACAATTCCAAAGGACCTGTGGATGGATCAACAGGGTGATGCATATGCTGTCTGCGAATCCGGGGACATCTTTTTCCATGATGGTGACTCGGTCACAAAGGTATATACCTATGACCAGGCTCTCTACGCGGTGTGGGGAACTGGTGTAGACAATGTTTATGCCGCCGGTAATGCAGGGTCCCTGCTCCATTACGACGGCGCATCATGGACGCGGATAGACATAACGGCTCAACCCTTAAACGCCCTGTGGGCAAGCGGCCCGAACGATGTTTTCGCCGCCGGTAACAATGGCACCATTCTCCACTTTGACGGAGCAAACTGGGCCGCCATGGCAAGTGGCACAAATCTGAACATTAACGCCCTGTGGGGTTCCGGACCGAATGACGTCTTTGCCGCCGGCAACAACGGAACAATCCTGCACTATGACGGCAATACATGGACAGCCATGGATTCCACGGTCACCGATCATCTGTTCGGCCTGTGGGGATTTGCCCCGGACAATGTTTACGCGGTGGGAGCATCGGGTGTGATCCTGCATTACGACGGCAACACCTGGGCCGCCATGGCGTCGCCAACAACCGGTTACCTGAGGGATATCTGGGGAGCATCACCCGAAGATATTTATGCTGTAGGCTGGGGTGGCACCATATGTCATTATGATGGGAATGCGTGGGTCACGGAACCTGTCCCTGTTTCCTGGAACCTTGAAACCGTGTGGGGAATGAAAAAGGATATAATAGTCCTGGGCGGCACCGAGCTTAACCCGCTTGTATACGAATTCGATGAAGGAATCTGGGATGTTGAATTCCCGGATTCCCAGGATATCACCATTGACGGGCTTGTGGTGAAAAACTCGTCAAACGCCGCTGTTGATTTCTTCAGGAAAGCCTGGGAAATAAGGCTGTTAAACAACAAAATAGAAAATAATCAGAAAGGGGCGATCAACTTTGAAAAAGAATCGGATCAGATCGAGCTGATATCAAACACCTTTTCCCAGAATCCGAAAAATTACATTGAATTCTATTTCACCACAAGCAATGTCACCATATACCAAAACAGCTTTACCGGCGGCAACGACTCCTCCGGGTATATCTATTTCGACTGGGACGCAAGCAATGTCGATGTATCAGACAACACCTTCTCCGATCTAACGGGTGATGCATGCGGAATCCACTTCTGGGATATATCCACGGATATAACCGTCAACAGGAACACGTTTACTAATCTGCAGTCCCATGACGCAGGCATACACTTCTGGTCGTCCGCCACCAGGCCGTCTGTAACGGAGAATACAATATCCGGAATTACAGGGCACGATGCAGGGATCCATTTCTGGGACACTGCGGATGATACGCAAGTAAACGAAAACGAGATTTCCGGCCTGGACGGAGACAATTGCGGTATTCATTTCTGGGACAGAGCGTTATCCCAGACCGAAGTTCTGCAAAACAGCATCACTGAAATCACCGGAGATGATCCCGGCATACATTTTTGGGATGATATTGTGGCGGGTCAGATTTCAGAAAACACCTTATCGACTATTACTGGTGATGATCCCGGCATAATTTTCTGGTCTGAAGTAACCGGCACTATTATCTCACAAAACAATATGAATGCTATAACAGGCGCCGGAGCAGGGATCATCTTCTGGGGTCTGATTTCAGATGCAGACATAATGGAGAATCATCTATCGAATTTCGGCGGCCCCGGGGATGCTTCTCTTGCAGGATCTGGTATTGTATTACATGACCAGGCAAATACAGTATATATCAGTGACAACCAGCTTGAAAACTTTGAATCAGCCTTTGCCGCCGGTCCCACCCACCTTGGCATACTTCTGCTGAATGATACAACACAGGTTTCTGTTACCCGAAACCTGCTAGAAAGCATAACCGGACAGGACAAAGATGGAATCATCTTTGAAGACAACACAAAGACCTCCCAGTCGGCCCGGATAACAAAAAACACAATAAAAAATCTCATAACCAGCGGCCCGGGAGCCGGTATTTCATTTTCCCAAACTGCTACTGACTGCTCCATTGCAAACAACATTGTTGAAAGCAGCACCCTCGGGATATACTCATCTTCTCCCGGAGGGCTTCTCATTGTCCACAATACGTTATACAACAACCAGCAGGGAATAACCGAAGCCGGGGGGGCTGGAGCCGGTAACATCATCAGCAACAACATAGTGGCAAATTGCACCGGCACCGGGATACAGGTGATAGACGCTTCATCCAATACCCTTTTGAGCACAAACGATGTCTACAACTGCAACCCGGCCTACACCGGCATACAGGACCAGACAGGCATCAGCGGCAACATTGCCCTGGATCCTGTATTTACCGATCCTGCGGGCGGTGATTTCAGTCTTGCTCCAGGCTCACCCTGTATAGACACAGGTATTGATCAAGGCATCACAGACGATATCACAGGCGCATTCAGGCCGCAGCTTCAAGGCTATGACATGGGCGCATACGAGTATGGAGCCACGGATGCCGATGGTGACGGCCTTGAAGACCACTGGGAAATAATAAATTTTGGCGATAGCACAACGTTTGACGGAGACGCAGATCCTGATGGAGACGGCCTTGCCAACCTGACCGAGTTCGAACTCTTTACTGATCCAATGTCACCTGATACTGACAACGATCTCTACAGGGATGGTGAAGAATATGCCATGGGATCCGATCCGAACGATCCTGCAAGTTTCCCCCAATACCTGCCTGGTGAATACTGGGTGGATTCGAACAATCCGGACTTTGGTGACGGAACCCAGGCCAACCCATGGCAGACCTTGCATGCAGCCCTGTTCAGGATAAACGGGGGAGCTGCAGGCGCATACACCCTGCATGTGGGAGGCGGAATATACGCAACCGCGGCAAACAGCGGCCTTGAATCCGACCTGCCCCTGGAAGTAAACCAGGCGAATGTCGAGATTACCGGGGATGCTGCCCAGCGCCCGTTGATCATTGGAAATCTGAATTCCCAGTGGGTGGCCGGCCTGATGATAAAGGCCAGCGGAGTCGTGGTCTCCGGGCTCCATTTCAAGGATTTTGCAACCGGTATTGTTGTTGAAAGCAAAAGCCCGGTGATAGAACGTAACATATTCCAGAACTGCGGCCAGGGTATCTTCGTCTTTTCAACAAGCCAGGCCGATCCCGTAATACAAAACAACCTCATCTATTATGACACCCAATCACCCAACCAGATCGCCATCAACATAGTGGCGACAGCCGGCAATGCAGCGCCGTCCATCCTTCACAACACCATGGACGGCGGAAGTGATACCGGTATCTCGATCATGGACAACGGATCGGGCAATGCCGCACCGAATATCGCATACAACATCATAACCAACTTCCAGGAAGCAGGCATAAACGCAGACAGTCCCATAACCAATATCCGGTACAACGACCTGTTTGCAAACGGCACGAATTTCGGAGGGCAGGTCCCTGACCTCACGGGAACCAGCGGCAACATCTCCTCTGACCCGCTATACGGCAGCTATACACTGCAAGTTGCATCTCCGTGTATAGATGCGATTCCTGAAAACGATCATCCCGAGACCGTGACCCAGGATATCAACATGAACCCCCGTCCCCAGGGCCCAGGCTATGACATGGGCTGCTATGAAACAGAGAAACCGGTCTTCAGCGTCATATTTACAGCCGGTAACCACGGCAGCATCTCTGGTGAAACAAGCCAAAACGTCACTTACGGGGACTCCACAACCCAAGTCACCGCGGTTCCGGACAACGGCTACCATTTCACGGGGTGGTCGGGTGATATCGATTCCACGGACAACCCTCTTGTGGTACAAAATGTTACCACAGATATGAACATCACGGCGAATTTCGCCATCAACACATACACGGTCACACCATCGGCAGGCGACCACGGAACCATAACTCCTGACACACCACAAACCGTGGAACACGGCCAGACAGTCTCTTTTACAATAACACCGGATACAGGCTATCATATCGTATCGGTTACAGGAACTTGCGGCGGAACACTTACAGGAAACACCTACACCACAAATCCTGTTGAAAGTGACTGCACCGTGGCCGCTTCCTTTGGACCTGACACCTTCAGCGTCAACTTCACAGCAGGCCCCGGAGGTACAATACTTGGAGACACTCCACAAACCGTTGAATACGGCGGCTCTACAACCCAAGTCACCGCGGTTCCGGACAACGGCTACCATTTCACGGGGTGGTCGGGTGATATCGATTCCACGGACAACCCTCTTGTGGTGCAAAACGTCACTAAAGAGATGAACATCACAGCAAATTTCGCCATCAACACATACACGGTCACACCATCGGCAGGCGACCATGGAACCATTGCTCCTGACACACCACAAACCGTGGAACACGGCCAGACAGTCTCTTTCACAATAACACCCGATACAGGCTATCATATCGCCTCGGTTACAGGAACTTGCGGCGGGACACTTTCAAACGCCGCTTACACCACCGATCCTGTTGAAAGTGACTGCACTGTGACCGCTTCCTTTGAACCTGACACCTTCAGCGTGGATTTTTTTGCCGGCACAGGCGGAACCATAGAAGGGGAAACTTCTCAAACCGTTGAATACGGCGGATCCACAACCGAAGTTACAGCCGTTGCAGATGCAGGTTATGAATTTTCAGGATGGAGCGGTGATTACACAGGATCACAAAACCCGCTTACAATAGACAACGTAACATCGGATATGACAATCACGGCGAACTTCATTGCATCTGCCAACCTCCCGCCAGACACGCCCGCTCTCCTGTCGCCGGAAAACAATTCCCTTGTCCAGGCCGGGCCTGTGACACTTCAGGCAGGTGCCTACAGCGATCCTGAGAATGACGCCCATATTTCATCGCACTGGCAGGTATGGCGCTACGGCGGCACCGAACCTGTCTTTGATGTTGAGTCGGATACCGATCTCACGAGCATCGAGATTCCCGGCGGATTGCCCGAGGGCTTCCGCTACCTGTGGCGTGTCGGATATATGGATGCGGGAAGCATGACCTACACCTGGTCCGGATTCATGGCATTCACCGTGGGAGAATCCCTGCCCGACAGGAACATGCCGGATCTCCCGCCCGGCGTTGACATGGCCGATTACAGAATGGTTTCTGTGGTGGCATGGCCTGCAAACCCGCTGGCATCGGCTGTATTCGGCCCACTGGTGAACACTGCCAACATTGTTGAACTGGATGATTACAGGATCGGGACCTATGATCCAAAGATAAACGGCTACAGGAGGTACCCGAACTTTGATGTGGTTCCGGGCAAGGCTTACTGGATCCTTGCCAGAAACGGCATGAATCTCGATCTGCCCGGTGTTGCCGTACCCCTTGACACCGATATTACCGTGCCCCTGACATATAATCCTGAAACAGGAAACGGGTGGAACATGATCGCCCCGCCCAACAATGCCGGATACAGGTGGAACGAACTCCTTGTGGCCACCTATGATGAAAACGGCATCCTGATAACGATGCCAGTCACCCAGGCTGGATCGTACATAGAGGACGCAATCTGGCAATGGAACACTGGTGTTGGTGATTATTCAAGGGAAAGCGGGGACTTTCTGCTAAGACCCTACCACGGCTACTGGGTAAAGGTTAAGGCGCCCAACGTATTTCTCGTGTTCCCGCAAAGCGCCCAGGTTTTGGCTGACACCGGAAGTACAACAAGCTGGTTGAAAAACTTCGGCTCAATGCTTGCCCAAAAGATATTCGGACCGGCAGAGGCGACTGCCGAGACAGCAGACACGCCGCCCATGCCCATGGAAGGTTTCGTTGATGGCGCAAGCGGGCAGACCCCGAGCTGCTTTATCAGGACGCTGGATGATCGGTAAACCAGGAAAAAAAGGATACTGACGGCTTTTGTAAACCATGATCAGCAGCAATCACCCCCGGGCTTGAAAAAAATAGCTGTTTTTCATTCCGGCCACGGGGGTGATTACAGGGGTGAAAGGGATTTTATTACTGCCGTTGGCCCGGTGTATTTTCAAAAACAACAGGATTGAGGGGAACAGGGGGATAGACCTGGCCGTGGGCCGGAGGCATACTGTTATATACCCAGTCGATATCTATGACTCCCGCCTTTGCCAGCATATAACGTGAAAATCCGGTAAAGCGCCCGCGTACCAGAACGTCTTCCATCTGCATGGTAAGGCAGAAAACAGCAACAGGCGAGTTTTCAGGAATCTGTTCAAGCTCTGATGAATACGCAATGGGAGAAAAGACGAGCCTGCGGGTGTCTGCGGGCTGGCATTGCAGCAGCGGCACAATCTCGGGATACCCGTCTGGCTTTACCCAGGCTATGAACTTCAGGGATCCCAGCCTGGCAAACAAATCGTAGGCAAAATGAGGAAGAACCCTGTCTGGCCTTCCTGTCCTGGCCGCGGCCCTGGCAATCCGCGTCGCAAGCATGGCCGCGGCGATCCTCGGCAAGGGAAGCTTTTCAGGTCCCCTTGCATCCACCAGGTCCAGATAATGGACGGTCTGGATCCCAAAGTAAGCATTGTACCTGAACATGGGGATCTCGTTGTATGAGATGTATTCCGGGCCTTCATGCCTTTTGTGCGTCCAGAGGGTATGTCCCCGCCACATCCGCATGTCTGTTGTCATAACAAGAAAAGCGGACTTGGGGTTTTCCTGCAGGTATTTCTTGCTCAACCCGTTGGAAAATTCACCCAGGGTGATGGTGGTCGGAGATGCGGCGCGGATTGACGTAATCAGGGTAATATGGGGCAGGCCCTGGTCCGACACAGTGGCCACAAGCCCTATCTTTTCCGCTGGCATGAATGCATCAATTGCGCTCGTATCAAGAGCGAGAATCGGGTACGCCACTTTTCGACTCCTTTCCTGCATTATTATCCTCCTCCAGCCTTGTTGCGCCTGAGGCAACAACAATCCCGGGATCACCGGCCGCCCTCCCGGCGGCATCAGCCAGATACTCGAGGTGGTCTTGGGTGATCTTTCCGGTACCGGCAAAATCCCATCCCATGCCAAGGCGCATGTACTTATCGGCACACAGGTCGTTGAATGCCAGCAGATCCCACCGCGTTACAACGCCTGATCCGTTTTCCCGTATGAACCTGCCTATCGCGGCAATATTTTCAACAGTATCGGTTGCACCCGGAATGACCGGAGTCCTGACCCAGACCTCCCTCGGGTAAAGATGATTTGCAATATATGTTACCGTCTTTCTGAAGTTTTCCAGGATCCTTTTGTTATCCTTACCCGTGAACAACGAGTGCTTTTCTGGATCCATGATCTTCAGATCGAAAAGGACCAGTACCGTATGCCCCAGGATTGATTCGAGCGCATCAAAGCCACACATCCCTGATGTATCCAAGGCAGTGTCTATCCCGGCGCCACGTAGTTTTTTGAAAAAAGCAGATACAAACCCAGCCTGCAGCACAGGCTCCCCGCCTGAAGCAGTCACCCCCCCGCCGGACGCCTCGAAATATGCCCTGTCTTTTATGACCTCGGCGACAAGCTCATCAAGGCCTACGAGCCTTCCATGCATCTCAAGCGCGCCGCCAGGACATTCCTTTACACATGTACCGCAGCCGGCGCACTTGTCCCTTGATATCCGGATTCCGTCTTTACCCGCCTCAAGGGCCCGGTTGGGGCACAAGTCGATGCATGTCAGGCAACCTATGCATCTTGAACCTGTCCATGTCACCTGGAATGCGGGCGATATGCTCTCCGGGTTGTGGCACCAGCGGCATGCAAGGCTGCATCCCTTGAAAAATACAGTAGTCCTGATACCCGGGCCGTCCTCGGTGGACATCCTCTGGATCTGGAAGATTCTAGCCTGCTTGTTGCCTTGCCTGTCTGTATTCATTCTTTCACGCCGCTTCTATTTTTGATGGCCTCGTAAAAGTCGTAATTTTTATTCGGCTGGTTGCCTGGCACTCCCCTAAAACCCCTGGTGGCTCAGCCTCGCTATGACCTCGTCTTGTAATTCCTTGCCGATAGCGGTGAAATATGCATTGTATCCCGTGATCCTCACCAGCAGGTGCCTGTAGTCCTGGGGGTGCTTCTGGGCGTCACGCAGCATATCCGGGTCGAGCATGTTCACCTGGAGGCATGTCCCACCGTTTTGGGCATAACCCCGCAAAAAGGCCTTGAACTTCTCCTTGTGCTCTGGATCACGCAAAATCGACGGATGAAATGTTATTGTGTGGCTGGCGCCGTTTGGAAGCAGGTTGATGTAACCCTTGTAGTCTCCTGCTCCGTCTTTGGCCTTCCCGCCGATGGCCTTGCCAACCGAATTGGTGTTTGCCGTAGGGCCGTTGATGTCCGCACCTGCCGAAGGGCATATTGCATTGGACAGGAACTCGCCTTTCCTGCGGCCGTCTGGGGTTGCGCATACCACAAAGCCGTCGCCCGCCCAGTAATTCCAGCTGAGCATTCCGGGCCGGAACCGCCTCCCGGTCGATTTCGTCCTGTGCTTCCATGTCTCGCCGGTCCAGACCTCCATGACCTCCAGGGCCATTCTATCCGCCTCGTCATCGTCCCTGCCATACTTGGGAGCCCTGTTTTTCGCATACGAGCGGAGGGTTTCCCAGCCCTCCCAGTTGGAACGAAGGGCTTCGATCAGCTCGGCCATTGTGCATCTCTTCTCATCGAAAACAAGGTATTTCACCGCAAGCAGGGAATCCACGGTTGTTGCAAAGGTTACGCCTTCCATGGTGACAAAGTTTATTTCGGCCCCTCCCTGGGTGATATCCATGGCCTTCCGGGCGCAACCATCCACCAGGCACGAGAGGTAAGGTGTGGGCAGGAACCTTGCCCTTACCGACTCTGACATCTCGTACAAGTCCACGCATCTTTTTATTATATAGGCGGTCTGTTCTTTGTAAGCTGCAAAGAACTGTTCAAAGCTCGAAAAACGCCTTGCATCCCCTGTGACAGGACCGTGCCGCCTTATCCTCTCGGTCTTGCCGGTAATGGGGTCTGTAAACGGCAAAAGATCCTTCCCCCCGGTCAGGGCAAGCTCAACCGCCTTTATAAGGTTTATGTTGCAGTCGACCGTGCCTGAACGGTCGCAACCCTGCATGGTGTTTTCCAGGCATCCCACCGGCGCGTAATCAAAAACAGTATCAGGGTTGATAAGCTCTGAAAGCCCTTCCATGCGTGATTCGCGGAGCATGCCGGCGATGGAGCGCTCGTCAAAATTTATAAGAAACGGCGCTCCCTGGCTTTCGGATATCATTTCGATCATCTTGTCGAGCAGGTGATCCGGTGTATCCCTGTGGATCCTGACATTAGGCTTGGGCTCCAGAAGCGGGGTCATCTCGTCTATGACTTCCAGAAAAGCCATGGTCAGATCGTTGGTTGCATCCGTATCCTCACCTGCAAGCCCGGAAAGGGTGATAAGCTGGCCGAACCCGGATGTTATCCCCTGGTTCCCTGTCTGTATCATGGCATCGTATGCGGTGTTGCAGTGTATAAAAAAACACTTCAGGATCTCTTTTGCGAATTCCCTGTCCATCCCTGCTTTGAGAGACTCTTTCCAATACGGGTAAAGGTACTGGTCGATGCGGCCGAAAGATACTCCGGGACCCGGATAATTCTCATCGCTCATCACGAGCATATGGTTTATCCAGAGGGCCTGCACGGCTTCCCAGAAATTTGCAGCAGGCTCCCATGGAACCCGGTCAAGATTTTTCGCCATCTGGAGAAGCTCGTTCTTACGAACCGTATCTGACACCTGGGACGCGAGTCTCCTGCACACCCCCGCATACCTTGCGGCAAGGTCCCTCGGCATTGTGGCGGCTGTCATCATGGCCCTGAGTTGCGCCCCTTTTGGCCCTTTCTTCTCTGTGCCGGTAAGTGCGTCGTACCTGTTTTTCAAATCACCATAGATTCCCTTCCAGCCGATCTTCAGGGCCCGCTTGTGGTTGGGGATAAGATGGCCGCATGTGGCCCCGGCATTGCCGAAACCATGGTCATGAAACCATTTCATGGCCGCCCTGGCGCCCTTTTTGCCGATGGTCAGGCTGTCATACTCTTCTTGTTCCTCTTTTGTCAGGCACATTGACGCCATTATGTTGAACCTCGAACCCGCGATAAGGTCACCTGGAAGGATCTCCTGGGGAAGGTGATTGACCATGACCTCGCGGATGAACCAGGCCCTGCGCTCCACAATGGGTTTTTCAAAAAAATCCGGCGGAACAGGAACCTTGCGCGCGGCCATGCGAAAAGATCCCCTCATGGTCGACATGAGCAGATAAGTTTCCGGTACTATGTAATAAGTCATCTCGTTGAACTGAACGTCCCACGGGGTACCTGTTGTCCAGGATGTAAACGAATTATTCCAGCGCCTCTTGACACCCTGGAAATAGAAATCCCTCAGTCTTTTTATCCTGTCTGACAGCCCTTTGGGCTCCTTTATCACCGGGATGCTTCTTGTCTTTCCGGCTCCTGCCATAATACACCTCCGTTACGGGAAATTATTCTGAAAAGTTCCCTTTCCCCATGATCGAGCAAGGCATCCATTACGGCTGCAGCCCTGCCCTCGTCTTTCGCGGCCACAGCCGCACAAAGGTCCTTGTGGAATCTGCACACCGGCCCGGCTGTTTCCGGCTCTGAAAAGAAAAGCCTTGTAAAACGAGTGTATACCGGTTTGAAGGAATTAAGAAGCATGGGATAGATAGGATTCCCGGTCGCTTCCGCCAAGGTGAGATGGAACTCGAAATCGAGGCCGGACAGGATTTCACAATCGCCCGGATCGGCATCCGCTTCCTGGATAACGATCCTGTAAAGCCTTTCCACGTGGGAATCCCTCCGGTTTGCCGCGGCAAGTCTTGCATTTTCATTCTCGAACAACCGCCTCATATCAAGCAGGCCCCGCAAAAGCTCGGGGGCAAGATCTCCGTTGGTGTAGTTGACAAGGGATGTAAGAAGATTCAATGAGCCGTGCCTGCGATAGTCGTTCACAACGCTGCCCACCCTGGGGATTATCCTTACCAGGCCGACAGCAGCCATCCTGCTCAACGCATCCCTCACCACCGGCCTGCTTACATTGAGCCTGGCCGCAAGCTCCCGTTCAGGCGGCAGCCTGTCACCGGGCCTGACCTGTCCCGAAAGGATCCAGTTCTCGATTATCCTTGCACAGTCATCCCCCAGACGGGAGTCCTTTTTCTCAAAACCCGCCCCTATCTTTTTTATATTCTTCATCTTCACCCCTGATGCCCTGGCAACCCCTTAAACTTTCACGATCAGCAGCAATCAGCCCACAGCGTGAAAACAAGGCTCCCTTTCTCCCCGGTTCTGCAAGTCTTTTCACGGCAAAGCATCCGTTTGCATGGTACAATTGGTTTTACCATAAACAAGCACACCGGGTATGTCAATAAATAATTTTATTTGAATATTGTTTTATTTCAAATAATTAATCTGGTAATACCAAAATCTTTGACACCTGAAACAGGTACACCTGTATGAAAACCTGTTCACACACCCCTGTTTGCACGCAGCCAGGCCCCCGGACAAAACCACATGATTGCTTTTCAGTTACATCTCGGATATATGCAGGTTATGGCAATGTCCTGAAATACGTCGGAAAATACAATAAACATAACAGGAGACCCTTTAGCCTTGAGCGCTTCATCCATATACCGGTTCCAGAGAACCGTCTCCAGGGCCGTATCTTTTGAAGGGATCGGTGTTCATTCAGGGAAACGGGTAAGAATGACCATCCTCCCTGCCCCGGCCAATCACGGCATCCGGTTCAAGAGGATCGATCTTCCGGGACAGCCGGTCATAAGTGCCCATTTCAACCAGGTCGTGGATACCAGCCTTGCCACGGTCATAGGGGACCAGGGAGCAATAGTATCCACCATTGAGCACCTGATGGCCAGCTTCGCCGGGCTTGCCGTGGACAACGCCCTTGTGGAAATCGACGATTACGAGGTGCCCATCATGGACGGCAGCGCCAGGGTCTTTTCAGAATCTATACGAAAAGCCGGAATCATTGATCAGGATTCACCCCGGGTCTATTTTATCATTGAAAAGCCCATAGAACTCAGTACGGGAGAAAAATCAGTCTCATTGACGCCTTATGCCGGAACGCGCATATCATACACCATAGAGTTTGCACATCCGTCCATCGGCAAGCAGCACATGGATATAGAAATCACCGAGGAAAATTTCGATAAGGAGATAAGCGGAGCAAGGACCTTCGGATTTTTAAAGGACCTCGAGATGCTGAAAATCTTCGGCCAGGGCAGGGGCGGCAGTCTCGACAATGCTGTGGTCTTAGACGACAACGGGATCCTGAACCCCGGCGGACTGCGCTATCCGGACGAATTTGTCAGGCACAAGATACTCGACTGTCTCGGTGACTTCTCGCTCCTGGGGCTGCCTGTTTTGGGGCATTTCAGGATAGAAAAATCCGGCCACCTGCTGAACCACGAATTTCTGAAATATTTTTTCACAAAAAAAGACAGCTGGAAAACAAAGGGCATAGATACTCACCTTCACGAATCATGAAATTCTTCCGGCTGTGAATACCGGCCCGGGCCGGCTGGAGTAATCAGAACTTCAATGCTTAGGCGGAGAACTGAATGAAGAAAAAAAAGGTCTGCAAACCCGTGGCGGTGTTGTTGGCCGCCATGCTCGCCCTTTGGCCCGTCATGGCACAGGCCGCGGAAATAAAGGACATGACGGTTGCAAACAACCGTGATGATCTCCTGCTCTACTTTTCGATAGACGGGGCTTTCAATCAGAAACTGGCCGAAGCCGTCAACAACGGAATACCCACCACCTTTTCCATAACTATTACTATCGAGGAAAAACGCACCCTGCTTCCAGACAGGACCATTGCTGAAAAGCTGGTGACCCATACAATAACATATGACCCCATAAAGAAGGTCTATACTGTCATCCGTTCATGGGAGGGCGGCAGCCCCATGACCACGGATTCCTTCGAGGAGGCAAAGATCTGGATGACCCGGGTGTCATGCCTGCCCATAGCACCGCTTTCAGCACTGGAAAAAGGAGAAACCTACATAGTTTATGCCAAGGCCAAACTCGACAAGGTGACCCTTCCGTTACTGCTCCACTACCTGTTCTTTTTTGTCTCCCTGTGGGACTTTGAAACAGACTGGCAGGAGATCGAATTCGTATATGACCCGAATCCATGATAGCAGATGGCAAGGGCTCGAAAAAAATTATTATCAAAACCCACGCCCAACGCCCTGAAATCGGAGAGATCATGTCGGCAGATTCCAAAAAGCCCATGAAATTCAAACCCGGAAATAATGAAAAACACAAACAACGCGGCCGGTTCCTGCGGATGCCGGAAACCCAGGACGAGGCCGAAATCATGCGCAAAAGGATCGAATACATCGTAATCGTGATCTTTTGCATCGTTATAGGTGTTACCAACAAATATTTCATCGGCCCCATGATCATGGGAGGAGAGCTGCCGGTCACAAACATGGTCATCCTGTTTGCCGTGATCAACCTGAACATCATATGCATAATGATTCTCCTGCTCCTTATCGGCAGGGCCGCCCTGAAGCTCTTTTATGATCTCAGGTTAAAGACTCCCGGCACCAGGTTAAGGACAAAGCTCGTTCTGGCTTTTTCGGCCCTCACCATACTGCCGGCTTCAATCCTCTTTTTCTTCTCCCTGAACTTCATCTCCACAAGCATAGAGTTCTGGTTCAAGGTGCCTGTGGGCCAGGCCCTGGAAGACTCGCTCGCCATAGGCAGGGCCCTGTACAACCATGTCGAGAACAACAACATATTCTTCCTTGACAAAACAGCATACCAGATTACCGCAAGAAACCTGCTTGAACCTGAAAACAAAAACAAGCTTTCGAATTACATCCAGGTGGTGCAAAGGGAATTCAACCTTGATACCGTGGAGGTCTATGACTCGCGTTTCGGCAGAATCAGCTATGCTGCCGGAAAGGAACTGCAGGACACACCGCTGCCCGAGGTTGATGCCGCAGACCTGCAGCGGGGCATGGTTTCAGG
>CAYVIE010000025.1:0-5216 GCA_964451355.1 uncultured Desulfobacteraceae bacterium | reverse complement strand
GGGGCCACAATATCTAAGTCCATAACAGTGCCTATAATGGAGCTGGCCGAAGGTACCCGCAGGGTAGCCGAGGGTGATCTCACCTACACCATAACCGTGGCCGCTGAAAACGAGCTCAAGACCCTGGTGAATTCCTTCAACAAGATGACCATGGAGTTGAGGGAGAACCGGACAAAGCTCGAGCAATCGGCAAAAAGGCTCTTTGAACAAAACATAGAAATAGAGGAAAAAAGAAGATACATAGAGATTGTCCTGAACAACGTCTCGGCCGGTGTGATTTCCCTTGATTCGAGGGGTCTTATCACCACAATAAACGCCTCGGCCGAAAGGATGCTTAAAATCAATGCAGCGGACCTGTTGAAAAAATCGTTCACCCACCTGCCAATGGACCAGTACCCGGACCTTCCCGAAGAGATAATAGAGAGATTCAACAAGAAAAAGGAGGAGACAATAGCAAAAACCCTCTCCCTTGTTATCGGCAACGAGAAAAAAACCTTCAAGGTCACTTTCAACGCATTAAAGGACGAGGCTGGACGCCAACTCGGCATAGTCATGGTTTTCGATGATGTGACCGAGCTTGAAAAAGCCCAGCGCATGGCCGCGTGGCGGGAAGTCGCAAGAAGGATAGCCCACGAAGTGAAAAACCCGCTCACGCCGATCTCCCTTTCAGCCCAACGCCTCAAGAGAAAATACCATGACAAAATACAGGACCCTGTTTTCTACGACTGCATCCAGACCATAATCGACCACACCGACCTCATCCGGAACCTCGTAAACGAGTTTTCAGCCTTTGCCAGGTTTCCGGCCGCGAACCCTGCGCCCCAGGATCTTTTACCCATTGTAACAGAGACCATAAGCCTGTTCAAAGAAGGCAACCCCGGCATCGAGTTCAGGACGGATATACCAGGAGACCTGCCGGAGCTGTCCCTGGATAAGCGCCAGATAAAGCAGGTATTCATAAACCTTTTTGACAACGCCTTGGCGGCCATGGGGGAAAGCGGATCAATAACCGTAAGCGCCCGCATACTCAATGACGGGAAAACCGCAAGGATCGAAGTGGCAGATACCGGTCCTGGTATCCCGGACGACAAGAAACCCAACCTTTTTGAGCCCGACTTCACGACCAAGCCGTCAGGCATGGGGCTTGGGCTTGCAATCGTCCATTCCATTGTGCATGAACACGGTGGCCGGATCTTTGTGCAGGACAACCAGCCCACAGGAGCGATATTCGTTATCCTCCTTCCTGTGGCTGCATAATAATTTTACCATGAAAACACCTCCGAGGCCGGGGAGAAGGACGGCCATGTTTTCATGCCCGGGGGTGATTGCTGCTAATCATGAAACTTTATGGTACCGCAATCATCATGAAAAGGAGCCATCATGTATCCCATCATCCTGATCGTTGACGATGAGCCGACGATCCTGAAAAGTTTTTCAGGCATACTGGAAGACGAGGGTTTTGAAACGGTCACAGCGCAAAACGGCTATGAAGCGCTTCAAAAAATCGAAGAAACCTCGCCGGACCTTGTTCTGCTCGACATATGGATGCCGGGCATGGACGGAATCGCCACCCTCAAGGAGATAAAAAAGGCGCATCCGCATATCCCCGTGATAATGGTTACAGGGCATGGCACCATAGAGACCGCGGTCAACGCCACCAAGATCGGGGCATTCGATTTCATAGAAAAACCCATCAACATAGACAGAGTGCTTGTGGCGATCAGCAATGCGTTGAACTTCCGTAAAATCGAGGAAGAAAACCGGTACCTCAGGAAAAAGACCATAGAAAAGTATGCCATAACAGGAAACAGCCCTGCCATGCAGGAGGTAAAGAAGCAGGTCATGATCGCCGGGCCGACCGATGCATGGGTTCTTATTGCCGGCGAGAACGGCACCGGCAAGGAACTGGTTGCAAGGACCCTGCACCAGCTTTCAAAAAGGGCTGAAAGACCACTTGTGGCTATAAATTGCGCCGTCCTTTCAGACGAAAGGATAGAAAGTGTGCTTTTCGGCCATGAAAAGGGGGCATTTCCAGGGGCTGATACTCGTAACAGGGGAAAACTGGAACTGGTTTCGGGTGGAACGCTTTTCCTGGATGAAATCGGAGAGCTTGGCGAAAAGGGCCAGGCTTTACTGTTGAGGGTTCTTGAGGAAAAAAAATTCCAGCGGATCGGTGGAACAAGGGAAATCGAGTTCGATGCCAGGGTCATCGCCACAACCAACAGGAACCTGGAAAAAGCCATTGAAAACGGGGGGTTCAAAAAAGAGCTATACTACAGGCTCAATGTGGTCCCCATCAAAGTCCCGCCATTGAGGGAAAGGATCGAGGATATACCTGATCTGGTCGATGTCTTTCTGGCAAAGATAGCCGAAGAAAACCGCACGCCGAAAAAAAGAATGGACAAAGACGCCCTTGATCTCCTATGCCAATACCCGTGGCCCGGCAATGTAAGGGAGCTTAAAAATCTCATAGAACGTCTAGACATCATGGTCTCAGGTGACGTAATCAGGGCCACCGACATACCGTATCCCTATAACCCGCGGCGGTATACGGCACTGCCTGGAATCGACACGCAAAGGATCTTTTCCCTGGCAAAACTCAAGGACGCCAAAAAGGCCTTCGAACAAGCCTTTACTCTCAAAAAACTTGCGGAACACGATTACGACCCGGTAAAAACCGCCCAGGCCATCGGGGCTGACAGGCGTTTCGTGGAAAAGGTGATGAAAAAGGTCTCTCGAAACTCCGGGTGAGCATAGTTGCAGGATTGAAGAATCTCCACTAGGAGATCATGCCTGCAACCGTCCCGGTTATTTCAAAAACATCCATACAGATCCAGCGGAGCGTTAATATGATCCGCATCATAGCAGGTGAACTTAAAGGCAGGAAGATTTTCCTGCCCAGGGGGAAAACAAAGATACGTCCAACCTCCGGAAAGGTCAGGGAAGCAATCTTCTCCATCCTGAGGGAAAAGATACCCGGTTCAGTGGTATGCGACCTCTATGCCGGAACCGGGGCGCTTGGAATAGAGGCCATAAGCAGGGGCGCCAGGTTTTGTGTATTCGTCGAGGCGGACCGCAGCGCGGTTGGCCGCCTTCAAAACAACATAGACCTTTGCGGTATATCTTCAAGGACCAGGGTTATCAAATGGGACATTGAGGCCGGCCTGCAATGCCTTGCCAGGCTCGGGCTCAGGTATGATATAGTCTTTGCGGATCCCCCGTACAAGGGGGCGGACATCACGGGTCTCCTGGCACATCTCCAGGATTCGCGCTCCCTTGCCGGCGGCGCGCTTATAGTTCTTGAACATGCCGCAAAAGCCATACCTGAACCTCTTCCCCCCGGTTTCCAGGTAAAAGACCAGCGGCGCTATGGAAAGACATTCTTGACGTTTCTTTCATTTTCTGAGACGTAATCATTAAATAACCTCCTGACCCGCGTTCATCTTGTGCGCAGGAAAGGTAAAAAACCCCATCCTTGAACAACAAACATCAAAAACCGCGTACAATCATGGAAAAAACAGCCATCTATCCAGGTTCATTCGATCCGGTGACAAACGGGCACATAGACATTATCAGCAGGGGACGCAAGCTGTTTGACAAAATCATCGTGACCATACTTGAAAATCCGGGCAAAAAACCCCTTTTCACCATCCAGGAGCGGATGGAACTCCTTGAAGAATCACTCAAGGGTATGGACGGCATCGAGATAGCCTCCTACGGCGGGCTCCTTGTGGACTATGCAAGAAAAAGAAATGCCCAGGCCATTTTGAGGGGAATGAGGGCTGTGTCCGACTTTGAATACGAATTCCAGATGGCCCTGATGAACAGGAAGCTTGACCGCGAGATCCAGACCGTCTTTCTCATGACCGGCCTGCGCTGGATTTTCACAAGCTCTTCCATAATAAAGGAAGCAGCTAGATTCGGCGGCGATATTGAGAGTATGGTCCCCCCCATAGTGAAAAAAAAGCTTGAAGAAAAATTTTCAACCTTCAAAACCTGAATATTTTTTTCGCATAATTGCAGGCACCCCCGATCCCAGTCCAACCTTCACAAAGGAGGCCCGATCATGCGCAAACTGGTTATTGCCGCCGGAATCCTGCTTCTTTTATATGGCTGTGGATCATCCGGGGGGTCGTCTGGAGATGAAGACACAATCCTTTCAATCCCTCCTGCCATAACTTCCACAGGAGAAGACCGGCCTGCCTGTGAGGTAATAACTGTTACCGAAGGCCAGGACCTGAATGAGACCATCCAGGCGCAAAGCCCGGACGGTGAAGCCGTCAGGCTTGAGGTCGATGGTCTGCCCGCATGGCTCGATTTCGACGAAGAGACAGGAATCCTTTCGGGCAAGGCTCCCTTGTGGCCTGATGACAAGGAAGAGCGCGACCAGCAGCCCGGCACATTCGACCTCACCTTCAGGGCCGCGGCCGGTGACTGGAACATTGAGAAAATAGTATCCGTGCAGGTCATAGACGCAAACTGGACAGGGATGACGTTTCCGGAGCTTGTGGCCTCAAGGCCCCTTGCACAACCCTGCGTTTTCCATACACCGGTGACCCTTGAAAACGTCCAGACACAGGTCATAAATTCCGAATTCGGGGGCAGGCAGATACAAAGGATCCAGTTCGGATTCACAAGCCAGGTTCCAAACGTGGAAGGCTGGGAAGATCACTGGAGATCAGACTACAACGTGGCTTTTCTGCCCGTGGACGGGCCGGCTGTTCCAAACGCCGGGGCAGTTGTGGAAGGAACTTATTCACGCAACACCGAGGACTTCGGGCTCAATGAACTCGGTGAACGTGTCTGCGCCGAGCTTGGCATCCCGGTTCTTGTGATCGACTGGGGCTGGGATTTCGTCCATCCATCGGATGTGATGTCGGCCTGCAATGACCGGGCCGCCACACAACGAGATCCGTCATACATGTTTTACCCCTTTGCAGTGTCCCACTATATCCGCTCGGCTGATGCTCTTGCCACTGTGATGGCTGACATTGCGGGCTGGCAGGTGGACTACGACACCTTCAAGGTGGTTTTTACGGGACATTCCAAGTTCGGGCATACCGCCTTTCTCTCTGCCGCGGCTGATCCACAGCGTGTTGTCGGCTTCATGAGCAGCGGAGCAGCCGGCCTGGACGGAGACACGGGCAGGCTTCTTGCCACCTTGCAGGGAGCGACCAGCTTCAGCCCGGAAGGGCATCTCGGCTATGTCGGGGTCA
>CAYVIE010000024.1:0-25527 GCA_964451355.1 uncultured Desulfobacteraceae bacterium | reverse complement strand
GGCAATCCCCGAGAAGGGTGAACTGGGAGACGACAAGCATCTCCCCGCCGGTATCCTTTAATGACAGGTTGAATTTTCCAGTATCATCAGCAAAGATTCTCAATGAGACGATTTTTTCAACCAGGTAATCAATATCACTGTTTTTGTCAGTTTTTGCCACGCCGAGAAGAACAAGCAGGCCATTTTTTATCGACGAGACAACCTTCCCGGAAACAGAAACAGACGCAGATTTAACACGCTGGACCACGGCTATCATAAATTATCCTCATCAAATCCAAATGTAATCTGATTTTCTCTGCCGGCAACCAGCCGATGTAGTTTATTATTACCGGCTGGTTGCCTTGCCACGTCTATCATGCGCAAAACCGCTCACGGATTCAGGTAAATTTTCATGATCAGCGGCAGTCACCCCCGGGCATGAAAAGAGTTCTGGATTACTCCCCGGCTCTGGAGGAGTTTTCACGGTAAAATATTTGTTCAGGCTCTGTTTCAGATTATAGAACCTCAAATTCCTTGACAGGGATTCACCGACTGCCATAGATTGACAAATTCATCTTTATCCGAAAAGCCCGGATATCAAAATCACAATTCATGGGCAAGAAACTTTAAAAACGAGACTATAGAGTAATATTTAACAATTGAGTTTATTCATAAACATATGAGGTAATCCAATGGTAAAAAAGAGTGATGTCCCTGATTACAAGGATACCTTGAATCTTCCTAAAACCGCATTTCCCATGAAAGCCAATCTCGCCCGTCGTGAACCAGAGCAGATAAAAAAATGGGAGGAAATGGATTTGTATGGGAAGCTACGCCGGATTTCCGGCGGGAAAGAATTTTTCATCCTCCATGATGGGCCGCCTTATGCAAATGGCCATATTCATATAGGTACTGCCATGAACAAGATTTTAAAGGATATTGTTGTCAGGTCAAGGCAGATGAACGGTTATAATGCGGCCTTTGTCCCTGGATGGGATTGTCACGGGCTTCCCATAGAGCATAATGTGGACAAACTCCTTGGCAAGAAGAAAAGGGATATGAGCCGCGTTGATATAAGGCGGGAATGCAGGAAATATGCTGAAAAGTTCATCAATATCCAAAAGGAGGAGTTTGTTCGGCTTGGGGTTCTGGCCGACTGGAAAGATCCTTACCTTACTATGAATTTCACCTATGAAGCTGAAATAGCTCGTCAATGTGCTTTGTTTGCACTCGAAGGGAGTCTTTACAGGAGCAAGAAACCGATTTATTGGTGCTGTAGTTGCAAGACAGCCCTGGCAGAGGCTGAAATCGAGTATGCAGACACTGTCTCTCCTTCCATATATGTTGAATTTCCACTTGTTAACCCCGAATCGGTTGACCCGGCTTTTAAAGGAAAGCAGGTGGCACTAGCCATATGGACCACCACACCTTGGACCTTGCCGGCAAATCTCGCGGTTACCCTGCACCCTGAGTTTCGTTACCTGGCTGTGTTTATTGATGATGACAAGGGATATATCGTAGCCGAAGATCTTGTTGAAAACTTTAAAAAGGCTATCGGCGCAGACCATATTGCGAAAACAATTCCGGTCGATCCAGGTATGCTTGAAAAGAAGAAATGCCGTCATCCTTTTTATGAACGGGAATCTGTTATAATTCTTGGAGAGCATGTCACCCTTGATGCCGGAACAGGGTGTGTTCATACAGCTCCTGGACATGGACGCGAGGACTATGAAATTGGTTTGAAATATGGTCTTGATGTCTATTCCCCTGTGGATGAGCACGGCTGCTTCGATGAAGATGTACCTGTCTTTGCCGGCCACAAGGTTTTCGACGCGGATCCTATGATTATTTCTCATTTGGAGGAAAAAGGGAGGTTATTGGCTTCAGGTAAAGTTTCGCACTCATATCCTCATTGCTGGCGTTGCAAAAAACCGGTCATCTTTCGCGCCACACCGCAATGGTTCATATCCATGGATAAAACCGGTCTGAGAAGCAAAGCATTGGAGGCAATAGACACAGTCAAATGGATCCCTTCCTGGGGAAGGGAACGCATATACAATATGATAGCAAACAGACCGGACTGGTGCGTATCCAGGCAGCGCTCATGGGGGGTGCCAATAACTATTTTCTACTGCCGGAAATGTTCTGCTCCGCACATAGATCAGGAAACCATCGACAGGATCTATGAAGAATTTTCCACCCACGGGGCTGATATCTGGTTTGAAAAGGATGTTGACTACTTTTGCCACTCAGGGTTCACATGCCCGGAATGCGGTAGCAAGGAGTTTGAAAAGGAAAACGATATCCTGGACGTCTGGTTTGATTCCGGGGTGAGCCATGTGGCTGTACTTGAAGCAGATGGCAGGCTCAAATGGCCTGCTGATTTGTATCTTGAAGGCTCGGACCAGCACAGGGGATGGTTTCACAGCTCTCTTCTCACGGCAGTAGGCTTGAAAGGCTTTGCGCCCTACAAGTCAGTTTTGACGCATGGTTTCGTGGTTGATGAAAAGGGTAAAAAAATGTCCAAATCCGTGGGCAACGTTATCGCCCCTGATACTGTGATAAAACGATTCGGGGCCGAGATTCTCAGGATGTGGGTGGCTGCATCGGACTACAGGGAAGATGTGCGTATATCAAACGAAATATTACAACGATTAAGCGATGCATACAGAAGGATCAGAAACACCTGCAGGTTCATCCTCGGCAACCTCTATGATTTCGATTGCGCCAGTGATATGGTGGATCCAGCCGAAATGCCGGAACTTGACCGCTACATGCTGCACAGGCTTCAGGGCTTTGTCAAACGCACCCTTTCCGCCTATGAGTCATTTGATCTACACGTTGTTTATCACAAGCTGCATAATCTTTGCTCGGTAGACCTCTCGGCCCTTTACCTGGATATAATAAAAGACCGTCTTTACACTTCTCCTGCAGCATCAAGACAGAGGCGAAGTGCCCAGAGTGTGATCTACCGGGTTCTGGATACGATTGTAAGGATCATGGCGCCCATACTTCCATTCACGGCGGAGGAAGTGTGGCAACATATGCCCAAAACCGCGGGATCGCCGGAAAGTGTTCATATGACGGAATTGCCCGTTCCGGATATTTCCCTGGAAGACAGCAAGCTTGCTGAAACATGGGATCGCCTGATTGAATTGCGCCAGGAAGTTACAAAGGCCATTGAAAGAGCAAGGGAGGCGAAAGTTGTGGGACACTCCCTTGATGCTGCCGTCAGGCTGGCCGCAGAGGATGAATTGTTTGATATTTTGCAGAGTCATGAAAAAGATTTGAGGGATTTCTTGATCGTTTCCAGGGTAACGATAGAAAAATATTCAAAAGAAGCAGCAAATGACTTGCAGCAGACCGATATACCCGGATTGTTTTTGACGGTCTCCCGGGCGCCGGGAGAAAAGTGTTTGCGTTGTTGGGTGTTCGATCCTTCAGTGGCGAACAATAAAATGAGGGTTTGTTCCCGTTGCATGTCAGTCCTGGAGGAGATTCGTGCAAAGTAGGATCCGGGTTGGAAGCATAGTTTCCATAATTGCAATAGTTGTTTTTGATCAGGTAACGAAACTGATCATGGAACGAGTAATTGTATCGCATGGGCCTGTTGTGGTGATCCCCGGGTTGTTCAACCTGGTTCTTGTGAAAAACCCAGGCGGTGCATTCGGAATTTTTGCCGGACAGGATCCCTTGATTCGCGCTCTGTTTTTTATTCTTTTTACCCTCATCGCTATGGGCCTGCTTGTTTATCTTTATATCCATGCAGAAGACAGGGCCCACAGGTTTGCCTATAGCCTGATATTGGCAGGAGCCGCCGGTAACCTTATAGATCGGCTCCGCTTTGGTTATGTAATCGATTTTCTCGATTTTAGCATTAAGGGGTACCATTGGCCTGCATTCAATATAGCAGACTCAGCAATTACTATTGGCATGGCTCTTTTCGGGTTTCTTATTTTTTTTAATCCAAAGCATTAAGTTTATTAATATAATTTCCTGTAATTAAAATAAAACATAGCAGATATGATTCTATCGCCAGGGGAGGCGGGGCTTTTTTGCCATTTTTGGCGGTTGGCATGGTAATTTAATCTTTGGGCAGGTTTACTTTCATGCACCCCATACTCTTTAAAATAGGTCCTTTTACTATATATACTTACGGCGTCATGATAGCCGTGGGAGTTCTTTTCGGGCTGTTCATAGTCCGCCGCGAGGCAAAGGCTAACGGACTTGATCCTGATGTTTATACAGATTTGTGTTTTTATGCCATTGTTGCTGCAGTAATAGGCTCGCGAGTCTTCTATGTAGCTACAAACCTGGATTATTTCATCCGCCATCCCGCTGATGCTTTTAAATTATGGGAAGGAGGCCTTGTTTTTTACGGAGGATTTCTTTTTGCCCTGCCGGTGGTTATCTTTATGTTGAAAAAAAACCGTTTACCCATCGGGTTGTCTGCTGACATCGCTGCAGTTGCCGTACCCCTTGCGCACGGTTTCGGAAGAATAGGGTGTTTCATGGCTGGTTGCTGTTATGGCAAAACTTGCAATTTGCCATGGGCTGTTACATTTCGCGATCCCGTATCACTTGCGCCGGTCGGGATCCCCCTCCATCCCACACAGCTGTATTCATCTTGTTCCAATTTTTTTATTTTTGTGCTGCTTTATTCTTTGCGAAAAAAAAAGTCATATGACGGCCAATTATTATTAGCATATATTTCGCTTTATGCGTTTTTTCGGTTCATAATAGAATTTTTTCGAAATGATTTCAGAGGGGTATTTATTGCCGGACTTTCCATTTCGCAGGTCATCGCATTGACAATGGTCTGTTTGGCGTTTATTGCGCACCTGGTTTTGAAAAAACGAAATTCCGGGTCAGTTTAGTAATGCCAGTCATCGATTTCCAGGAACATGCCAGGGTCCTGTCCGAACTCCAGGAAAAAACGTTACCGCAAGTATATCTTTTGTTCGGGGATTCCTATCTTTGCGAGACGTGCCTGCAAAGAATATTATCTGTTTTGCTCCCTGATTTGAATGAGACTGATCCAAGGATTGAGATCCTGGAATATGTTTCAGGCCAGACAATAAATGAGGCCGTATCAAGCCTTAAATCTTATGGAATTTTTTCAGATAGCCTGGTTGTGCTTATCAAGGATATTCCCCTTTCCGCCAAAACAGATCGTATCAATGTTCAGCTTAACAAGGCACGCGACTGTTTCAAAGCCGGGAGTATGGAAAAAGCTTTAAAGATCTTTTCTGATATTCTCGGTTGTATCGGTGCTGATTTATCCGACATTTCATCAGGGGAAATACCCGGATCACTGGCGTCCTGTCTTGAAGGCGAAAGCAACCAGAGGTGGTTTTTCGAGCTTGCACAGATGCTGGAAAATAATGACGGATTGCCACGAGGATCAAGCGATCCGACACAAACACTGAGAATGGAAATAGAAAAAGGTTTTCCTCCTGAACACTATCTTGTCATGATTTCAAATGAGGTGGAACGTAAAAACAGGCTCTATTCAGTCATATCTGAAAAGGGGCTTGTTATTGACTGTTCTATCCCCCAGGGAAGCAGGAAGATAGATATAGATAAACAGAAAAAAATAATCAGGAGTGTTGTCAGCGAAATCCTTGAAAAAAGGGATAAACAGATCGATGCTGCTGCATTTGAAAAAGTATTTAAACTTGTGGGCAACTCTCCACGCCAGGCGGCTGTTTCAAGCGGCATGCTGGCTGATTTTATCGGAGACAGAAAACGTATAACCGCAGATGATGCAGAAGCGCTTCTTGTTCAGTCCCGTACGGACCCCATTTATGATTTCACCACTGCGGTTTGCGAGAAGAAACTAGATATTGCATTGTCATTTGCAGCTCGACTGCTTGATGCCGGCTATCACCCCATGCAGTTGTTTTCTGCTATTATAAACAATATTCGCAAGTTGCTCGTGTTGAAATACCTTATAACGGGCGATACAGAGGGAGTATCCGGGTCCTGCCTGGATTTTTCCGGCTTTAAAAATAATATACTCCCGAAATTGATTAAACAGGAAGACAATATGGTGTCAATGGCGTCTGCCCTGTTGGATGGTCTTGCCCTAGACAAAAAAAAGGGTGTTAAAGAGAAAAAGAAATTCAGCTTCAATGATTCCATTCCGAAATTAAAGACCAGAAATCCATATTACCTGTTTAAGCTTTATACAATGGCTCAAAATTTTTCACTGGATGAGCTGGTGTTGTCGATGATAAATTTACATAAAACAGATATCCAGATGAAGACCAGCGGATTTGACATGAGACAGCTTCTTGAAAGAATAATAATCTATATATGCAATTCACACATCATAGATTCTATGTCTCTTCCTGGATCCGGAATACAACATGCCGATTTTTCATAAAAAAATCATTCTCTTATCAGTGAAGATCCCGTAACCCCTGGTTGGGACAGGGCCGCCATCTACTGATCATGACAAGATCTCCAGTCAATAAATGCAATCAACAAGGCGCTGGCGAGTATGTCTTTTCCTTGCTCCGGTCTGCGAGCATGGGACATCTTGTTGTTCATCACGAAGTCATACCGGAACGGTCACCAGCCATTATAAATATCCCGGATTCCCAGCCTTTTTCTGATATGGAGCCTTTTTTAAAGGGCCTTGGCATCAGGTATCTATACTCACACCAATCCGAGGCTATATCCCTTATTGCTTCCGGCAAAAATGTCGTGGTTTCAACACCTACTGCAAGCGGAAAGACATTGATCTACAATCTTCCGGTGCTTGCAAGCATATATTCAGATCCTTTGAAAAAAGCACTCTATCTCTTTCCCCTAAAGGCCCTTGCCCAGGATCAGTTAAAGGCCGTCACAGAGTGCGCGTCGAAATCAAAGGGATATGTACCTGATTGTGCTGTCTATGACGGCGATACAAGTGCATGGCATCGAAGAAAACTTCGGAATAATCCTCCAAATATTCTGATTTCAAATCCAGAGATGTTGCATCTCTCTTTTCTGCCCTATCATGCGAGTTGGAGAGATTTTATTTCAGGGATCAAGTACCTGGTGGCGGATGAAATACATACCTACCGGGGTGTAATGGGCTCTCATATGGCCAATGTATTCAGGAGATTCGACAGAATCTGCGCGTATTATGGCGCAAAACCGACATATATTTTTACATCCGCCACCATTGCTAATCCAGTGGAGCTTGCTGAAAAACTGACTGGAAAACGTTTCGAGCCTGTACAAGAATCCGGTGCGCCTTGTGCGAAAAAGCATTTTATCTTTATCAATCCCCAGGATAGTCCGGCACATACTGCAATACAGTTGCTCAAAGCAGCCCTTGCAAGGGGATTGAGAACCATTGTTTACACTGATTCCCGTAAGATGAGTGAATTGATATCACTCTGGGCCGGGGCAAGCGGAAGATTTTCAGGTAAGATCAGCGCATACCGCGCCGGTATTTTGCCTGAAAACCGGCGCGAGATAGAGCAAAAACTTTCATCCGGAGAACTCCTCGCGGTTATCAGCACCAGTGCGCTTGAGCTGGGAATTGACATAGGGGATTTGGATATCTGTATCCTTGTGGGCTATCCTGGAACAATCATATCAACTCTCCAGCGTGGGGGCAGGGTGGGGCGCAGGGGCAAGGAATCCGCTGTCATCCTTATTGCAGGGGAAGATGCGCTTGATCAATATATTATCAGAACCGCAAATGAATTTATTTCCAAACCACCCGAATCGGCCCTGATTAATCCGGAAAATCCCCAAATCATAAAAAAACATCTCTTGTGCGCCGCGTCTGAACTTTCCATAAAAACCAGTGATCCCGTATTTAATTCCCCTGCGCATAAACTGATTCTTCGGCAATTGGAAAAAGAAGGCGAGCTTCTTCTCAGCGCTTCAGGAGGTGAATACCACTGTGCAAAAAAGGCTCCCCATCGTGAGATATCCTTGAGGGGAACAGGGAGCAGGTTTTCGATAATCGATGCCGAGTCGGAAAAAATAATCGGAGATATTGATGGCTTCCGGGCATTCAGGGAGACTCATCCAGGAGCTATATACCTGCAGGAAGGAATCACCTACCGGGTTATTGAACTGGATTACGGTTCCATGACTGTTCTGGTGAAAAAAGCAAAAGCTTCGTACTACACTAGACCTATGAGCTGTAAGGAAACCAGGATACTGGAGCAGGTGCTCTCTGCGGATTACAAAACCTTCAAGGCTTGTTTCGGTCGATTGGAGGTAACAGACCAGGTTACCGGCTATGAAAAACTGTCACTTGCCGGGAGTAAAAAAATACAGAGGGTTAACCTGGATCTGCCGCCCCAGGTCTTCCAGACCGAAGGTATCTGGATTGTTATTCCAGAGAATGTCAGATCCAGGATGGAAAAAGAAAAGATGCACTTCATGGGCGGAATACATGCCCTGGAACACGCCATGATAGGAGTCGCTCCCCTTTTCCTGCTTGTGGACAGAAACGATCTTGGAGGAATTTCCATACCATTGCATCCACAGGTGGGCCAATCGGCCGTCTTTGTTTATGACTCGATACCCGGTGGAATAGGTCTGGCTGCTGCCATGTATGAAAAAATTCTCGGCATACTTGAAAAAACAAATCAGATAATCACAACCTGTCCTTGCGAGTATGGCTGCCCTGGTTGTGTTCATTCACCCAAATGCGGTTCAGGAAACCGTCCCATTGACAAAGGTGCGGCCTTATTTGTTTTAAGGGAGCTGCTCGCAGGAAACAGTTGTGCAACAACGAATGATCCCGCTGATTCCTATCCCCGTGAAAAGACAAGCATTGAATTTGGTGAAAAAAATGATGCAGGCGACGCAGAAGACACAACTACTTTAACTGGCCGGAGTGAACACGAAATCACTGTAAAAGAGACACAAAAGCCCGAGGCATTCATTCAGAAAAACATCCAGATTGATACAAACGCCAGTTATGCTGTTTTGGATATCGAAACACAGTACAGCGCAACAGAAGTCGGGGGTTGGTCGATGGCCCACAAGATGAAGGTAAGCTGTGCAGTGTTATATGACTCAACGCTAAATGATTTCTTGACATTTCTTGAAGGCGATATCCAAAAGCTGCTTGATAGTCTATTCAAATATGATTTTATTGTGGGTTTCAACATAAAGAGGTTTGACTACCGCGTGCTATCCGGTTATTCTCCCGTGTTTCCGTTTCACCGGATCCCCACCATCGACATACTGGAACATATCCAGGCCCGTCTCGGTTTCAGGTTATCCCTGGATCACATTGCAAAGCATACCCTCGGGGATAAGAAAACCGCAGATGGACTACAAGCCCTGAAATGGTGGAAGGCGGGCGAGGTAGAGAAGATTATCGATTATTGCATAAGTGATGTAAGGATTACCAATGAGATATTCATATATGCATTGAGGCATGGATATCTTTTATTTAAAAATAAATCCGGGTCGATTGTAAGGCTCCCGCTTGATTTTAAACTGTCTTGAATCCGCAAGCACTTGTCCAACCGCGGAGTTCAAAAATACCCGAATCCATGACGTGAAATGATGTATCTTAAAAAAAATCCTTGAGTGGTGGATTGTGAAAGATGCTTGAATTTTTCATGCATAGAATGCTATCAATGCTAAAAGCATTCACCGGTGGAGACTAAAACCGGTCAACAGCATAAGGGGGAGTTTATTATACGTACGAAGGAGAGTTATTGTATATGGATCATAAAGGTGTTCAACCCAGAAAAACATGGAAGCTTATCATTGCGGATGATGAAAAAGAGGTTCATACGGTAACAAGGATGGTGCTTTCGGATTACAGGTTCGAAGGCAGACCCCTTGAGTTTCTTAGTGCTTATTCTGCAAAAGAGACAAGGGAGTTGTTAAAGGCTAATCCTGACACAGCCATTATCCTGCTGGATGTTGTAATGGAGACGGATGATGCTGGCCTGCGGCTTGCCAAGTATATCCGCGAGGTAATGAAAAACAAGTTTGTAAGGATAATTTTGCGGACAGGGCAACCAGGCAAAGCTCCGGAAAAAGATGTTATCATCAATTATGACATAAACGAATACAAGGAAAAAACAGAACTTACTGTTCAGAAGCTTTTCACGACCATTACAACAGCCCTCAGATCATACCGGGATCTCAGGATTATTGAGAAAAACCGTATAGGACTTGAACAAATCATAAGGGCTTCTGCCAAGCTTTTTGAAATACAGTCATTGCATGATTTCGCCCATGGAGTGCTGACGCAACTTATATCGATACTAAGGCTTGACGAGGATTCCCTCTACCTTAAATACTCGGGTTTCAGCGCCTTGAAGGCAAACGGTCATTTTGTGATTCTCGCGGGAACCGGAAAATTCAAGGAGGCTGTGAACAAGAATATCAAGGAGGTCTTTACATCAGATATACTCGGATATCTGGAGCAAGCCATAAAGGAAGAAAAAAGTCTGTTTATCGATGACGTCTACGTGGGATACTTTGCTTCAAAGAACGGTGCCAAAAATCTGTTGTATCTGAAAAGCTGCAGGCACCTTACCAAGCTTGACAGGGATCTTATCAGGATATTTCAAACCAATGTAGCAATAGCTTTTGATAATATACACCTCAATCAGGAGATCATTGATACTCACAAAGAGATCATGATGATCCTGGGCGAAGTGCTTGAAACAAGATCCCGGGAAGTCGGTTATCATGCCCAGCGGGTGGCTGTGTTTTCCCATATATTGGCAATAAAGGCCGGGCTTTCAAGGGATGAGGCGGATCTATTAAGGCTTGTCGCTCCAATGCATGATGTTGGCAAAGTGGCTATACCAGATGAAATACTTTTCAAGCCCGGGCGTCTTACAAAAGATGAATTTGAACTGATTAAAAAGCATACCACTATAGGTTATGAAATATTTAAGAATTCCAAGCGCAGGATTATGAAGGCAGCCGCGATAGTTGCACTTCAACACCACGAACACTGGGATGGAACAGGCTATCCTAATGGCCTTAAGGGTGAGGAGATTCATATTTTCGGCCGTATCGTAGGTCTGGCGGATGTATTTGATTCCTTGACTCACTGGCGTGTTTATAAAGAGAAATGGGATTTGGACAGTGTGGTTGAACTGGTGAAAAAAGAAAGTGGACATCGGTTTGACCCGAGGCTGGTCGAAATTTTCCTTGAATCCATTGACGACTTTGCAGCGATAAATGAAGAATACGCAGACGAGACTTATCGCGATAATCTTCGTTAGCAAGTGGAGATTTGCGCCCTTGACCCCGATACATAAGGAAGGAGAATAGGGCAATTCAGTTGAATCTTGTTGCATAAAAAAGAAAAAGACCAAGAAAACATTGTTTTTGTTTGAGAACAATGATAAATATATTATATATATAAAAACAATATATTCTCTTTATTACATCAAGCTCGAAGGAGGAATGCTTGAAATGCCTGAAAAATCGACTTTTGAACAACTCCGGGAAGATGAACGAGAGGTTCGCAAGCAATTGATCATCAAGGCGGCTCTGGAGCTGTTTGAGGAAAAATCCTTCCATGAAATAGGAATGCGGGATATCGCATTGAAAGCAGGTGTTTCTGCGGCATCCATCTACCGCTATTTTCCCAGCAGGGATGATCTCTTTGTGGAAGCCCTCATACAGGATATGAATCGTATTGAAAAGAGACTCCAAAGGCGCCTGGAAATGGGGGGTAATATTGAAGAACTGGCGATAGCCGTTGTGGATTATCTTATAGACAATGAAGCGACTTTCCAGATGATGTGCCATTTCATGATACGCGGAGAGCTCAATCCGCAGGCACTGAAAAAATTTAATAGTGTACAGCGGTATTTTTTGAATATGTTTGAAAGGGTCGTGATGCTCACAGAGGGATCAGAGAACCTGAAGCTCAACGCCCAGGCCTTCTTTGCATCACTTGCCGGAATTGTTTTGACCTTCAGGAATTACCCCAACAGAACGGCCGAGGAGAAAAGAAAATCCATCCACAGGCTTGCGCTCATGATTCTTCGCCAGGGGAGCTTGGAAGAGATGGATGATATGGCTGGCGTATGATGAGAAAAAGACTCGCCAACAGACATATATTTAGCCTGGAGTCTATTTTTAAAAATCTGTTAACACTGCGGCAGATATATTGGTCTTTGAAATTCAGCTTTTGTCTTGGAAACCCGCCTCAGCTTCAGCCCTGAATTTACCGTGTTCCGTTTCATGATACCTAGGTGAATAGTGAAAAAGCGTAAACCGCTTTACTCCCGCCATTCTGGCTATTTTACCCGCTTGATAAGCTGTAAGATGGCGCTTGGATTCCGCGATTGTTTTATCTTTTTCAAGAAACGCCGATTCGATAAAAAGATGATCAGCGCCCTTTGCAAGTTGTGTCATTTTTACGATATTGTGATGGGTATAGGCTGTATCAGCAATATATGCTATTTTCCGGCCTTTTGATTTTATCACGATCAAGCTTTCAAGTTCGGAAAAGGAATACCGCCTTTTTATGCCATCTTTTGTAAATTCACCCGGTATCATGAATGACTCGTCCGGAATTGCCCCGGCAAGTAATGACTGCTTGAAACTGCTCAACCATGGCCCCGGCCTGAGACCTGCCGCATCAAGAGCAGCTTTGTTGATGTTGATACTACACGGTGTAGACAGAGCATATGCCACAGATTCTATCCCGTGGTCGAGAAGCGCCGCATTGACGCTGAAGCCGGGAAGTTCAAGGATTCTTGAACCATTCAATGCTGATTCATTCAATGGTGTATGCGAAAATCCATTGTAGCAGGAAAAGACCGCCCTTATGATTTTATTTTCATGGATTTCATTGGAGATTATTTCAAGTGCGTCTTGATAATTTCCAACCAGGTTCCAGGTGTATGCTGATAATTTCCCTGCAAGGCAAGAATTAAAACCAGGGGGGCCGAAAATATGAAGTTTCTTATTTCTGCCAAGTAAAAGCCTTAACAGATGATCAAATCCGATGAAGTGATCCATGTGCGTATGCGAGACAAAAACATAATCAACCTTGACAAGCTCCTTTGATGTTAAACCATGGAGTTCACCAAGATCGAAAAGAAAGGCGCGCCTGGCATGGGAAACCTGGACATAGACACCCGGATCTGAGTCAGGGGGGTTTATCAGTGACGCTTTAAATAGTGGGGGCATTAATATTTAATGAATCTGGTAACTTGCCGGTTAACCGTGAAGTAAATATCCTCATCGGTACCGTATATATCTATGATATCTTTGTGGTCTAGAAGTTTTTCAATAATAAAAGCCGTTACATAGAGGCTGACTATGTTTGGGTTTGTCACAAGGCTTCTTACCGGGGCGATCTGGTAGTCAACCTGGAAGTCATCCGCCTTTAAAAGAGATTCAAGGCAGAATTTAATCTGTTCTTCGAGCCCTCCCTTGTTATTCGTCTCGACAATATTGTTTTCTATGAGTTTACTCGCAATGGCATTACTCATCTCATCGATATTGTTTTGGACCGCATTCATCGCTAATCGCCGTTCGAAGTCCCTGGAAGACTCGATTCTCGAAAGGAGCCTTGCCTCACCCCTGTTAGCTGGTCGATGCCTTTTTGACATAAGAAAATCCTTAAATTATATGAAATTGAAAATTTAAATTTCAGAATAGATACATTCAACAAATCATAATCAGAAAGCGTTGCCATAATAGATACCTGGCAGCGGCTTTTCAAGAAAAAACTCGTACCTGCAATCAATCGAATTGAACATCCTTTATAACCAGTTGAATATTCTTTTGGCCGTTATAGTTATTCCATTGAAGATGAAACGCGATCTTGTTGAAATAACTCCTGCTTGTTGCGGCCGGCGGCACATTGAACCATATTGCCTCCACAGGTGCTATGCTGCCGGAAATGGATTGATGCAGAGACATTTTCCTGTGCTTGCCCGATAATAATATTGATCGGACAACCTTTACATTGTCGGCCGCAAGGAGAGGTTCCGGGTTGCCGGGTCCGAACGGATCCAGGGACGCGATTTCATCTGCAAGTTTTTTGTTTATCATATCGAATGTGACTTTGGCATCAACATAAAGCTTCGGTGTAAATACTGATTCGTCAGTACTGCTTTCGATGTATTGTTCAAACGCTTCCATGAAGTTTTGTATATTCTCATGGGGAATTGAAAGTCCGGCAGCAGAGCTATGGCCTCCAAATGCAGACAGGTGATCTTTGCACGCGCAAAGAGCTTCGTAAAGGTCTATGCCGGGTATGCTCCTTCCGGACCCGGTCCAGAGTCCATTTGACTCTGTCAATAGAATAACCGGCCTGAAATATTCTTCCACAAGGCGTGAGGCAACTATGCCAAGCACTCCTTTATGCCATTTGGCTGATTTTAAAACGAGAGTCTTTCCATTTAGAATCTCGGGGTTCTGGTCTAAGTAGGCCCGTATGCTTCCCAGCATCGCCGATTCCACTGACCTGCGTTTCGTATTGAGAGCGTCAATATGTCTTGCTTTTAACAATGACTGGCTTATCTCTCTTTCCAAAAGAAGATCAAGGGCCACATTGGCATGGTCCATTCGGCCGCAAGCATTGATCCTGGGCCCCAATCTGAAGGCTATATCTTCAACTGTGAGGTGTTCCTTGGTGACACCCGCGGTTTGCAACAACGCATTTATGCCGGGGCGCTGGCTGCGGGCCATAGCATTTAGCCCTACACGGGTAATCACCCGGTTGATGCCTTTCATGGGGACAATATCTGCTACGGTTCCAATGGCAGCAAGTTCGCATAAGCCCATAAGATTGGGTTCAGTCCTGTCTGGGCATTGCCAGTAGCCCGAATCCCTGAGTCTCTTCCTGAGGCAAACAACCAGGAAAAAGGCAACACCTGCTCCTGCAAGGTAGTCAAATCCGGATGAACAGTCAGGTCTTTTCGGGTTAATAGCGGCAAAGGCTTTTGGAACTGTCATAACAGAATGATGATCGGTTACTATAACATCCACGCCGGCATGGACGGCGAGTTCTATGGCTTCATGGCTCTGTATGCCGCAATCAACGGTAATGACAAGGTCATATCCGCCCGGAATGATTACTTTGCTGATATGTTCGGGTTTCAGGCCATATCCTTCATGTATCCTGTGGGGGATGTATGTTGAAACACATGCCCCTGCTTTAGATAGAAATTCGTATAATATCGCTGTACCTGTTATGCCGTCAGCATCATAATCCCCAAAAACCAGAATCTTTCCATCGTTCTTTAAGGCCGTTATAATTCTTTCAATAGCCTTCTCCATATCGGCCAGACTGCAGAAAAGATCAAATTTTTCAAAAGTATCGGCAAAAAAAGTTTCAATGCTCTCGGGGTTTGCGATATCACGACCAGCAAGTATCCTGGCTGTTACTTGACTGCACCCAAGGTAGTTGGCTATCCATGCTACTCTGTCTGAAGGCGGGTTTGCTATTATCCATTCTTTCTTCATGCTTTATAAACTCATGGAATTTTATTTCGTATTTTCTTCCCACTATACAGGCGGTGATATTATCCTTATGCCGTCCGACATTAAAGACGGCTTCGTAAACTTTTATGATTGATGGACTTTAACCGTGAAAATTCCTCCATAGCCATGGTGAAAAACAGCCTTGTTTTCATGCTCGGGGGTGATCACAGCTAATCATGAAAGTTTACGATTGCATCATATATTAAAGAATCGGAAATCTATCAACGCCTGAAATCATGGTGAAGTCCTTTTAAAACATCGGCTATGCATGATGGACTTGTAAAAAGTCCATCATCCGGCCGAGGGCGGTTTAGGCCCGGCCGGGGGTGATTGCTGCTAATCATGAAAGTTTTACGATTGCATCTAAGAATTCACGGGCATTGTTTTTAGTTGAAAAGGATGATCGCCGTGATTATCATCAGATAAACCTTGATGGTTATCAAGAGGTCATCCCTCTGCTTTATTGCCAACCATTTGATATGGTTTACTATTACCTGATGGTTGCCTTTGCTGATTTGATATACGGGAAGATTCCCACGGATTCAGGATATTTTAAAAACATATGCTATTAACACCATAAAAATAAACAAAGAAATGCCTGACACAACAATCCCTCTGAAAATTAGAATAGAGCGTAAAGGAATATGTTTTATTAAATTTTTGTTTGAATGCTATGAAGGGGTGGCTGTTGTCGAGACCATAGACCCTAAGTCGGGGCTTATCTGTATACACCATGCCCCTGGTTGCGAGGATATGATAGCTTCGATTCTCAAGGATGTTTCAAGACATTATCTCATTAAAATCCCAGGGGAATTTGAGCCGGTTCACGGCAAAGCGTAATACGTCAGACGGATTTCCCCGTGAAAGCATCTCCAAGACCGGGGTGAATGGCAGCCCGGTTTTTATGCTCGGGGGTGATAACTGCTAATAATGGAATTTTGCAAGCGGTAAATGATGGAAAATCGCGGACCAAATACAAATGTTCAGGAATATATAATGGACAAAAAAGCATATATTCATACCATTGGATGCCAGATGAATGTTCATGACTCTCATAAAATTTCAATAAGCCTCCAGAAGCTTGGATACCTGATTACCGACAATTTGAAAGACGCAGATCTCGTAATAGTGAATACTTGTGCGATCAGGGAAAAGGCCCAGCAAAAGGTTCGAAGTATAGTTGGGCGTCTATGCGCCATGAAGCATAGAAGAAAAAATATGATTATTGGGATTACCGGATGTGTTGCCCAGCAGGAGGGCAGAAACTTGCTGGAAAGGTTCCCTTTGGTTGATTTTGTGGCAGGGACTCATGCTGTTGAGCGTGTTTTCGATCTTGTAAGTCAAATCGAGCAAGGCAAGGGGCCTTTTGTAGATACGAATATGACAAAGGTTATTGAAAGTAATATCAGTCCTGTTAATGACAAAACAAAATCACCCTTTGCTTATGTTACAATAATGCAGGGATGCGATAACTATTGTACTTATTGTGTGGTGCCTTATGTTCGCGGCCCCGAGATGAGCAGGCGCCCCGAAGATATTATTGATGAAGTAAATTTGCTTGCAAAAGCCGGTGTACGGGAAGTTACCCTCCTTGGCCAGAATGTGAATAGCTACGGTAAAAAGGAGAACTTTTGTTCCTTTCCTCAACTCCTTTCAGCGATTGATGAAATTCCGGGCATAGAGCGTATCCGGTTCGTTACATCTCATCCCAAGGATCTTTCTCCGGAACTTATAGCGTCATTTGCCGAGCTTAAAAAGCTTTGCAACCATATACATCTTCCGGTACAATCAGGATCGAGCAGAATTCTTAAACGAATGAACCGGAAATACACGGCGGAAGATTATTTTGCACTTATATCGGCCATACGTGATACCCGGCCGGATATTGCCATCACTACTGATTTCATAGTCGGTTTTCCGGGCGAAGATGAAACGGATTTCAATGAGACAATGAAAATGGTGGAGAAGGTTGGATTCGACAATATTTTTGCCTTCGCCTATTCCAAGCGCCCACAGACCCCGGCGTCTGGATTCAAGATGCAGGTGGATGAGGATGTAAAGCTAAAAAGGCTCAATAAGCTTTTACAACTCCAGGCGGAAATCACAGCACAAATATATGAATCTATGGTTGGTCAAACAGTGAAGGTGATGGTAGAAGGTATAAGCAAAAATCAAAGATCGGCCGTGCAACGCAAATTAACAGTGGAGTTGACAGGAAGGTCTTCTGAAAATCGGATAGTCAACTTTGAGGCTACTGTGGATTATACCATTCCTCCCGGCGAATTGGTTTCCGTTTTTATTACAAAGGCGTGTGCAAATTCACTTCATGGTGTTCTTATTGAAAATAACGATTCTATAAAAAATATATCAGGGGGAGATAAATGCTGCATGAAATGAAGGTTACGGCAGTGGCGATAGATCCTAACACAAATTCACCTATTCTTATTCTGGGCGCAAAAGAAGGTGGATTTATCGTACCGATATGGATCGGACTGATGGAAGCCGCGGCTATTGTTGCAGCCATAGAGAATATAACATATGAGCGGCCAATGACCCATGATCTTTTTAAAGATTTCATCGAAGCTGCCAGGATTCATGTTTCAAGGATTGAAGTCTGTGACTTGAAGGAGAACACATTTTACGCCAAGATATATTGTCAAAGTGAACACCATGAATTCATACTTGATTCAAGGCCTTCTGACGCGATTGCACTTGCCTTGAGGATGAAGGCCGATATATTTGTGGATGACTCTGTGGTCCAGAAATTGAAAATAGACGAAGGTGAATACGAGATCGAAGACAAAAGCGAACAAGGTAAAAAATGGGCTGAATACCTTAAGAGCCTTTCGCCGGAAGACTTCGGAAAATACAAGGTCTGATGTGGAATAAGTGTCATTATGATTGATTTACATACTCATACTGTTTTCAGCGATGGTGCGCTCATTCCGGCTGAACTGGCAAGGCGTGCCGAGGTTAAAGGCATTATTGCGATAGGAATGACTGATCATGTGGACATGTCCAATTATGATTTCATTATACCCCGGATCAAGGAAGCTGCTTCACAGATAAACAGATCCTGCAATATCAAGGTGGTTCCGGGAGTTGAAATAACGCACGTTTCTCCGGGCTGTATCGGTGAAATGGTGGATGCATGCCGGAAATGCGGAGCAGGGTTTGTCATTGTCCACGGCGAGACCATTGTTGAGCCGGTGGCAAGGGGAACCAACAAGGCGGCTATCGAAGCTGGAGCCGATATCCTGGCGCATCCTGGCCTGATAAGTGAAGAAGACGCAATTCTTGCGGCTGAGAAGGGGGTTTTTCTTGAGATTTCAGCCCGCAAGGGCCATTCCCTTACAAACGGTCATGTGGCTGCAATGGCAAAAAGGTTCGGGGTGAAGCTTCTGATAAACACTGATGCGCATATGCCAGGTGATCTTATTGATGAAACACTTGCAAAGGAGATTGTGATTGGCGCCGGGCTCAGGGAGTTGGATTTTCACGATATGCAGGAAGGCGCGGCCTCGCTGGTTAAGCGGGTGCTGGCTGGCGGGACAACCATGAATGTATGAGAAAAAATCCTTGACATTCCGGTGAGTTTCTTGGATTTGTATATAAATTAAAATTGTTTGCGGCTAACTAACTATATATGTGGCTATCTAGTGAAAAGATAAAATAATCATCTCTACAATGAAAATAGACCCCTTTGCAGACATATCTTTCGTGTTCCGTTACTATTATTGGTATTTTTATTTTTACGGGAGGTGTCTGCCCGGGGTTGGATAGATAGTAAAAGTATAAGTAAATATCAAAACCGCGGGCAGGGAAACCTCCCGCGGTTTTTTTTGTATCGTGTTCCCATGTTAATTTAACCAGGATTTCACATTTAATTTAAGGAGGAGAAACATGACAATCATCGGGAAACAGATCAGGATGGAGCGGATAATGGACAGGGACACCCAAAAAACCATTATCGTGCCGATGGACCACGGTGTATCAGTAGGTCCCATTGATGGTATCATAGATATCAAGGAAACCATTGCAAAGGTTGCTGAAGGTGGCGCAAAAGCAATTGTTGAGCACAAGGGGCTTGTCCTTGCCGGGCACAGGCGCAGGGGCAAAGATATAGGCCTTATAATTCACCTTTCCGGATCGACCAGCCTTTCGCCTTTTCCGCATACCAAAACACTTGTATGTACAGTTGAAGAAGCGATCAAGCTGGGCGCTGATGCGGTATCTATTCATGTTAATATAGGCGATCACCTGGAACGGGAGATGTTAAATGATTTCGGACGGGTGAGTTATGAAGCCAAGTCATGGGGAATGCCACTGCTTGCCATGGTCTATCCAAGGGGCGAGAAGATAAAGAATGAATATGACGTGTCTGTGGTGAAACATGCAGCAAGGGTTGGCTGCGAAATGGGGGCCGATATAGTCAAGGTTTCCTATACAGGAACACCTGAAAGTTTTCGTGAAGTGGTTGAAGGCTCCACTTGTCCTGTTGTTATTGCCGGAGGGCCGAAAATGAATTCCGACAAGGAAATTCTCGAAATGGTCAGGGGAGCGATGGATGCCGGCGGTGCAGGTGTTTCAATTGGCAGAAACGTTTTTCAGCACGAGAATCCCACAAAAATGGTAAAAGCGATTTCTGCTATTGTTTTTGAGAACAAGGGCGTTGATGAGGCCATGGAAATTCTGAAATCATGAAAAACCCCGGAGCTCCTTATTGTTACCCGGTTAAGCCGGGTTTGCGCTTAACGCAACCGGATTTATAATTTGGAGGTATCATGCGAACAGTATGGATCAAAGTCGATCCCTGGGACAAAGATATTGTTACCTGCGCTCTTGAGGGTGGGGCACATGGCCTTGTCTTGCCACCCGGATACTCGGAGAAGGCCAAAAGGCTTGGCAGGATCACCACTATAGCAGAAGACGGGGATCTCGTACCTGGAAAGGATGTTGTTTTTTTTGAAATTAAAGACGGCAGCGACGAGGATGAAATTGTCCGGCTCACAAAGGATCATAAGGTAGTACTAGAATGCCCGGACTGGACAATAATTCCTTTGGAAAATCTCATTGCCAAGGGGGCTGATGTGATCCCCGTGGTTCATTCCATGAAAGAGGCAGAGACTGCATTCGGGATTCTTGAAAAGGGTGTTGCTGGAATATTGTATGTCCCTGAAGATGTTTCAGATTTGAAGAATGCCTTAAACGTTCTTTGCAAAAATACAGAAACGATAGCTTTGCAGGAAGCTTCAATTATTGAAATCCTTCCTGTTGGAATGGGAGACAGGGTCTGTATAGACACATGCACATCCATGGGTATTGGACAGGGAATGCTGGTGGGTAACAGTAGCAGCGCTCTTTTTCTTGTGCATGCAGAAAGCATTGAGAACCCCTATGTGGCACCAAGACCATTCAGAGTGAACGCAGGACCGGTTCATGCGTATACGCGGGTTCCGGGTGGAAAGACAAGATACCTTTCCGAGCTGTCTGCGGGAGATCCTGTTTTGATTACCGATTATAAAGGTGAAACACAGCCCGCTGTCGTTGGAAGGCTTAAAATCGAAAAACGCCCGTTGATGCTTGTACGCGCTGAGGTTGATGGAGTCGCTGTCACAACCATACTGCAGAACGCTGAAACCATACGCCTGACGACTCCTGATGGCGAACCTGTTTCCATTGTTTTTCTTGGCAAAGGAGATAAGGTTCTTGTCGCTACCGAGCAGAGCGGGAGACATTTCGGTATGAAAATAGAAGAGACCATAGTTGAAAGATAGGTTTTTTGGGCCTGACTGCCTGAAAAAATGTTTGTGGTGAACTTAAACAGTAACTTCTTCCCACAGGGATATATATCCGCAGCCAAAGAATAATATCATGTATGAATCTATAAACGCCATGACTCGTGTATACTGTGTAATTGGGCATCCCGTGGCGCACAGCATGAGCCCGGTTATGCACAATGCCGCTTTTAAATATACCGGATATCCCGGGGTTTATGTTGCATTTGATGTGGTGGATGCTGCCAAAGCCGCGGAAGGTATCCGTTGTTTTGGAATACCTGGTGCTAGCATTACAATTCCGCATAAAGTGCGAATCATGGATCATATTGATGATATCTGTTATGCTGCCAGGCGTATTGGTGCTGTAAATACGATCATAACAAAAGACGGGAAGCTTTATGGTAAAAATACGGATGCTGCTGGTGCTGTATCAGCGCTTAGAGCGGAAACAAGAATCAAAGGAAAACATGTCGTAATTTTGGGATCAGGGGGAGCGGCAAGGGCTGTGGCATTTGGGGTCAGTGATGCCGGGGGCATAACTCACATTGTTTGCCGTAACCTCAAAAAAGGAAGAGAAATTACACGTAATATTGAAGCTGATGTATTTCCATTCGAAAAGCTTTCACATGTTCCGTGTGACATTCTCATCAATACCACGCCTGTGGGGATGTACCCGGATGTTGATAAAAGCCCGGTCGATCCGTTCTTTTTTCGTCCCGGCCTTGTGGTAATGGACATAATATACAACCCCGTGATAACCCGTTTTCTTGCAGATGCTCAAAAAGCAGGCTGCAGGGTTGTTTCTGGTTTGTCGATGTTCGTGTATCAAGGTGCACTTCAGTTCAAGGAATTCACCAGGCTTGATGCGCCTGTTGATGTGATGAAAAATGCCGTTTTGTCGGCTTTAGATAAAGGTTGAGCAAAATGATTGAGATAGAATCCCGTCCATTGAAAAAGCGGGTTGCTGTTCGCGTACCCGGATCAAAGAGTTACAGTCATAGGTTTGCAATTGCAGCGGCCCTTGCAGACGGAACAAGCAGTATCAGGAATTTGCTTGAAAGCGAAGACGTATGCCTGACAAAAAAGGCCCTGATGCAAATGGGGGCATCATTTCAAAAAAATGACGATAGTTATATAGTCAAAGGTGTTTCCGGCAGGCCTTTACCATGCAATACCAGTATATATCTTGGCAACTCCGGTACATCGATGCGCCTTCTTGCGGCAATATGCTGCCTTGGTGCCGGATCATATGTCCTGACCGGAAATGAACGCATGAAACAAAGACCCATAGGCGGACTTGTTTCTGCTCTTGAAATGGCGAATGCTTCGATATCCTACATGGAAGACAGAGGTTTTCCCCCGGTTCAGATCAATTCAACCGGCGATTTCGGCGGCAAAGTACTGGTGGACTGTAGCCAGAGTAGCCAGTATTTAAGCGCTTTATTGCTGGCTGCGCCATGCACTGGAAAAGGCATGAGGATAATTGTTGAAAAAGGGCTTGTATCAAGACCCTATATAGATATTACCCTGGATGTGTTAGACAGGTTTGGCATAGATTATACCCGTGACGGGTATACCTGTTTTGAGATTCCAGGGAAGCAAGCTTATCAGGCAGGTGATTACCTGGTTGAGCCTGACTCCTCTCATGCCTGCTACTTCTGGGCGTCTGCCGCAATAACCGGCAACGAGGTGCTTGTTCATGATACTTCCGGGGATTCCAAGCAGGGTGATACGAACTTTGTCGGCATACTCGAAAAGATGGGATGTGCCATAAGTTTTACAAAAGAGGGAATCAGCGTAAAAGGTCCGGCACAAAAGCCGGTTGAAGTTGACATGGGGGATATGCCTGATGCCGTTCCAACGTTGGCTGTTGTTGCCTCTTTTGTTCCGGGAACGACAGTAATAAACAACATTTCCCACCTAGCCGCAAAGGAGAGCGACAGGCTATACGGCCTTGCGGATCTCATTCGAAGCATCGGGGTTGATGCGGTGGCGTCCAAAGATAGCCTGGTTGTTTATGGAGGGAGCCCCAGTCCGGCGACTATCGATCCAAGTAATGATCACAGGATTGCCATGAGTTTTGCCCTTGCCGGTCTTCGAATTCAGGGGATCCGGATTTTAAACCCGCAATGCGTGGAAAAGTCGTTTCCGGATTTCTGGAAAGTTTTCAGGACACTTTATGATTGATGGACTCGTAAAAAGTCGTAATTGTTATACTGAAAAAATGATCCAACCCTGTTGAAAATACCTGCTACGGCTTTGTAAAAAGCTCTGTATGCAAGGCGTTGCGAGCCGGAAAAGGCGAGGCGTACTAAAAGTACGGCAAGCCGCTTTCCGGCGAAGCGCAACGCAGCAGATGGACTTTTTACGAAGCCGTAATGATTGATGGACTCGTAAACTTTCACGATTAGCATCAATCACCCCGTGCATGAAAACAGGGCTGTTTTTTATCCCAGCAATAGAAGTGTTTTTACGTTAAAATTTAAAAACTCGTGAGAGACAGATTCAGGGGATTCCATTTATGAACATATACCTTGTGGGCTACAGGTGTTCGGGAAAGACGACCATAGGAAAATCCCTGGCATCAAAGCTTTCCTTTAAATTTTTTGATACGGATGAAATTTTTTCACAGCGTTACGGCGAAATCACCGGTTTTGTAGAAAAATTCGGCTGGGGGAGTTTCAGGGAAAAAGAGGAGGAGATACTTTCCGAGGTTGCCAAAAGCAAGGATTTCGTCTGCGCGACCGGTGGAGGCGTAATAATGAGTTACAATAACAGGGAGCTGATGAAAAAGACGGGAATAATTCTATGGTTGAAGGTGGCTCCTGATACAATTTTGCAAAGAATATCAGCAGATCCCCGCTCGAAGAGTTCAAGGCCGGCCTTGACCGGGCTTGCGATAGACCAGGAAGTAAGAGACACACTTCAAAAGCGGACTCCTTATTATGAATCGATATCTGATCATGTCATAGAGGCTGACAATCTATCCCCGGAAAAAGCATGCAAACTGATAATGGATCTGCTTCCGTTATGATATTTTGTCATCCTGAATCGTGATGAAAACCGCAGGAGATAACCAATGCCAGGTAATAGCTTTGGCGTTTTGTTCAGGGTAACGACATTCGGCGAATCACACGGTCCTGTTGTTGGGGCGGTTGTGGATGGTTGCCCACCCGGAATAGAGCTGGATGAATCCGATGTCCAGGCGATGCTCGATAGAAGAAGACCCGGAGGCGCGCCGAGCAGTACCAAGCGCAAGGAGAAGGATAAGGTTTCCATCCTTTCCGGACTTTTCAAGGGCAAAACCACGGGAACTCCCATACTCCTTTTGGTTGAAAATCGTGACGCAGATTCAACGGCTTATCACCCTTTTGCGGACTTGTTCAGGCCGGGGCACGGAGATTACACTTATCATAAAAAATATGGCATCAGGGACTGGCGTGGCGGTGGCAGGGCTTCGGCCCGTGAGACTGTTGGAAGGGTAGCTGCGGGGGCAATAGCAAAAATTCTACTCAAGCGCCATGGTATTGATGTTTATGCGTTTACAAGGGCCATGGGATATATCGAGGCCCGGGAATTCGATCCTTCCATGATATCTCATAATCCTTATGGATTTCCAGACATGAATGCCGCAAAGCAGGCCGATCGCATGGTAAACGAAATCCGAAAAAAAGGTGATTCCGTCGGAGGAATAGTAGAGATTCGCGCAATAGGTGTACCCCCGGGACTGGGGGAACCCGTTTTTGATAAACTTGACGCTGAGCTTGCCAAGGGACTTATGAGTATCGGGGCGGTAAAAGGGGTTGAAATTGGTGACGGGTTTGCCGCGGCAGAGAAGCTAGGTTCTGAAAATAACGATCCCATACTTCCCGATGGCTTTGCATCGAATCATGCAGGAGGCATACTTGCAGGTATTTCCAATGGAGAAGAGATAATAGTGCGGGTAGCAATAAAACCGATTCCCTCTATCGGGTTGCCCCAGCAAACAGTAGATATAAACAACAGGCCCCAAACAATTACTGTCAAAGGGCGGCATGATATCTGCGCTATACCTAGAATTAACGTTGTGTGCGAAGCCATGGTTGCCATAGTATTGGCAGACCATTTTCTGCGGCAGAAAGTTATAGCCTGATTATATCCTGTTCCCGGGTTAAGAGACTCCAGAGATAAGTCCGTTCTTTTCATTTTATGGACTCGTAAAAAGTCGTAATTGTTATACTGAAAAAATGATCCAACCCTGTTGAAAATACCTGCTACGGCTTTGTAAAAAGCTCTGTATGCAAGGCGTCGCGAGCCGGAAAAGGCGAGGCGTACTAAA
>CAYVIE010000023.1:0-25612 GCA_964451355.1 uncultured Desulfobacteraceae bacterium | reverse complement strand
TCCCATTTGTCCGGGGGCTCTTTATCCGAAGTATATTGCCAGGCAAGCTCCCCGGCCTTTTCTTGGATCATCGAGATGATACGATCACGCACGCTTTCCTCGGTCAGGGCCATACGCCTCTCTGCATATATTACCTCGCGCTGGATATTCATTACATCGTCGTATTCCAGCAGGTGCTTTCTTATTTCGAAATTCTGCGCTTCAACCTTCTGCTGGGCGTTCTCTATCGCTTTGGACACAAACCTGTGCTCAATGGGCTCTCCTTCCTGCATACCGAGCCTGGTCATGATGGATGAAATCCTCTCGCCCCCGAATATCCGCAAAAGATCATCCTCCAGGGCAAGGTAGAAACGAGATGATCCGGGATCACCCTGCCTCCCCGACCGCCCCCGGAGCTGGTTGTCTATCCTGCGGCTCTCGTGGCGCTCTGTACCTATGATATGTAGCCCCCCAAGTTCGGCTACACCATCTCCCAGAACGATATCCGTTCCCCGGCCAGCCATGTTGGTGGCAATGGTGACAGCTTTTTTCTGTCCGGCTTTTGCTATTATCTCGGCCTCTTTTGCATGGTGCTTCGCATTGAGCACGTTGTGGGGTATTCCCCTTTTTTTGAGCATACGGCTCAGGAGTTCCGAGACCTCGATGGATACGGTGCCGACAAGCACGGGCCTGCCGATGCGATACATTTCCACTATTTCGTTTATTACGGCTTCGTATTTCTCCCTCTTGGTACGGTAGATAACGTCCGGGTAATCAATCCGGATCATGGGCTCATTGGTGGGTATGACAACAACGTCAAGATCATAGATCTGCTTGAACTCCGCCGCCTCGGTATCCGCCGTGCCCGTCATGCCTGCCAGTTTGTCGTACATGCGGAAATAATTCTGGAAAGTGATCGTGGCCAGGGTCTGGTTTTCGTTTTCAATCTTGACGTGCTCCTTTGCCTCCAGGGCCTGGTGGAGTCCCTCGCTGTAACGCCTGCCGGGCATGAGCCTTCCTGTGAATTCGTCTACGATTATGACCTGGCCGTCTTTTACGATATAATCGACATCCCTGGTAAACAGGGTATGGGCTTTGAGCGCCTGGTTGACATGATGCAATAAATCTGTGTTCCGCGGATCATATAGGTTGTCCACCTCAAGCAATGCTTCGACCCGTGCCACCCCCTCTTCAGTAAGGGTAACGCTTCTTGCTTTTTCATCTATGGTGTAGTGTTTATCCTTCTGGAGTTTTGGAATTATATTATTTACCTGGTAATACATATGGGTCGATTTCTCGGCGGGGCCTGAGATGATAAGCGGTGTTCTTGCCTCATCAATAAGGATGGAATCCACCTCGTCCACTATGGCGTAGTGCAACTCCCTCTGCACCAGGCTATCCGCATCATACTTCATGTTATCTCTTAAATAATCGAATCCGAATTCATTGTTGGTCCCATATGTGATATCCGCGTCATAGGCCTCTTTTCTTTCCTTGTCATCGAGCCCGGCAACTATCACCCCCACACTCAATCCCAGGAAATTATAAATCTTCCCCATCCACTCGGCATCCCGGCGCGCGAGGTAGTCATTAACGGTCACCACATGAACACCCTTTCCTGTCAGTGCATTGAGGTAGACCGGAAGTGTCGCGACAAGAGTTTTTCCTTCCCCGGTCTTCATTTCAGCAATCATACCCCGGTGCAGGACAACACCGCCGAGGATCTGCACATCATAGGGCCTCATATCAAGGGTGCGCCTGGCTGCCTCCCTTACGACGGCAAAGGCTTCAGGAAGAATGGAATCGAGGGATTCGCCCGAGGCTATCCGCTCCTTGAATCGCGGCGTACATCCGGCAAGCTCTGAATCGGACATGGACCTGTAGCGCTCTTCCAGGGAATTGACAGCTTCCACCATGGGGCGGAAACCTTTTAGCACCCTTTCATTTTTGCTTCCAAAAACACGGGTTAAAAACTTTCCGACTGACTCTCCAAAACCCATATAAAACCTCACGGTATTTGATATGATCTGACTAAAAACAATATAAGCGCCTGGCAGACACATTCAAGCGCGTTCGGCCAAGGATTCAGGAAAAATGTATAAATTTTCGTGACCAGCAGCAATCACCCCCGACATGAAAAGAGGAGGTCTGTCTTTATCCCCTGGCACGGAGGTGTTTTCACGGTAAATACTATCGGGAGGAACCTGAATGCATGGCAACAGGGCAGGATAAATCCGGGGACATGTAAATCCGGGGATCCATGGGTATGCCGTTGAAACGGACTTCATAATGAAGATGGGGCCCGGTGCTCCGGCCTGTACTGCCGGCAAAACCTATTATTTCTCCCTTTTCGACCCTTGCGCCTTTTTCCACCACAAACCTTTGCAAATGACCGTAACGGGTCACAAGGCCATGCCCGTGCGTTATTACCACGGTATTTCCAAGGTTTCCGAGGTTTCCGGCAAACTCCACGATCCCGCCTGCCGTGGCGACAACTGGTGTGCCCAGCTTGCATGCTATATCCACACCTGTATGAAATTCCCTTTCTCCGGTAAATGGTGATTTACGGTAACCAAAACCAGAAGAAATACGCCCCTCAGAAACAGGCGTCAAAGACGGGGTGATAGAGAGTATGGATCTCTGGAGCTCAAGCACCGAGATAAGCCTCTTCATGGATCGGGTCCGCAGGGATACCGAACGGTTGAGCAAGTTTAACTGATGATCAATATAAGATACCAGGTCCTTCTCGCCTTCCTTGCCGATCATGGTGGAAGCGGCATCCGACCGTGCGTCTATGCCACCCATTCCCGATCCGGCAGAGGAATCGGTTCTGGGTTCGATCCCGGCAAGTATCCTTATGTCGGCCTCCATCTGGGCAAGCTTGTCAAGCCGCTCCTTCAAGGCATCCAGCCTACCCTCGAGCCTTTCCATAGTGAGTTCGTTCTTCTTTGCCTGGGCCTGCAGGCGGGATACTAACATGGATTCGGCCTTGAATTCCGACTCCATGCCTTTCAAGCGCATGTAGTCATAGCCGTAAACAGCAACAACGCAAATAACTGCGTATAACAGGACAAGCAATGCGTATCTCCCCGATACAAGAAGGCGTTCCCTTCCCGGTTCAGTAAAACGTGCATGCTGCCTGTCTTTTATCAAATTGTTCATCAATACCCTGCATTAAATTATATATCACGGCTCCGTAAAAAGTCCGCCCGCTGCGTTGCGCTTCGCCGTGAAAACACCTCCGGAGCCGGAGTAAAAAAAGAACATGTCTTCATGCTCGGGAGTTATTGCCGCCGATAATGAAAATTTACGGGGCCATCACATGTTTATGGCATGCATACCAAGCTCACGCGCAACTATACGTCCCAAGTTGAAAACCAAAAAATGAAAAAGCCATGCCGTAAGGTATTGTGCATGGCTTTTTCATCTTGAAAAAACTACATCAAGCCGAGTTTGAACTTGAGGGAGTTCAACGTATTTTTCATAAGCATAGTGATCGTCATCGGACCGACCCCGCCTGGAACGGGTGTGATGTACCCCGCGATCTCCTTTGCAGCTTCAAAATCAACATCACCACGAAGTATAGCGACCTTTTTGCCTGTCTTTTCACTTATCTTTTCACCAACCCTGTTGACACCGACATCGATGACACATGATCCGGGCTTGATCCACTCAGGCTTGACCAGGCCCGGGACTCCCGCCGCAACAATAAGGATATCCGCCCTCTTGCAATGAGCGGCAAGGTCCTTGGTTCTTGTATGTACTACTGTTACGGTTGCATTCGCGCCGCGGCCCTTCTGCATCATCATAACCGCTATGGGCTTGCCGACGATGTTGGACCTTCCAACCACAACCACCTCGGCTCCACTGGTCTCAACGCCGGCGCGGACGATCATTTCCTGGATGCCGGCCGGGGTACAAGGCGGAAACTTGACCTCTGATCCACCTATCATAAGGCGGCCGACATTGACCGGATGGAACCCGTCGACATCTTTGTCAGGATCAATCGCGTTCAGAACCTTCTTGTCGTCTATATGCTTTGGGAGAGGGAGCTGAACCAGTATGCCATGAATCGAATCGTCCTTGTTGTATTTGTCGATCAGGGCGAGAAGCTGCTCTTCGGTTATATCCTCAGGCTGGTTGTCCTGGATCTCCTTGAATCCAACCCTGTGGGCGGTCTTGATTTTAAGCGTCACATAGGAGACAGAAGCAGGGTTCTCTCCCACAAGGATGGTCACAAGGCCCGGAACCTGACCGTGCTTTTCCTTGATTTCTTTTACTTCCTGAGTGATCTCCTCGAGTATCTCCTCGCGGATCTCGGTGCCCTTGATAAGTTTTGCGGTCATGTTTAGCACTCCTCTTGTTTGATTTTTAAATCAGGCAAGGATAATAAACAAAAAACATACACCCCGAAATTACATAAAAACCTATAAACTTAATTTAATATCATATAAATCGTCTTTTGTCCACAATCTTACGTTCCGGATCAAAACTCCCTGATTCGACCAGCCTGATATTGACCTCCCAGCCGAGGAACTCCGACACAGCCCTGTGAAGGTCCTCGACAAATCTCCGCTGGCGCCTCATCTCATCAAAAAAGAAGCTGTCTGATATCTCCACAAGCAGGTAGAGTTCATCCTTTATGCCAGGACGTTCCACAACCAGTTGAAAACGCGGAGTCATACCACACACCGATTCGATGATCTTGGCGATCTGATCGGATGTTATGCTCGTTCCCCTCGCCACAACAAGATCGTTGCTCCGCCTGAATATTCTCCTGATACGAGCATGGGTCCTGCCGCACGGACAAGGCCCGGTATCAAGGCTGGTTATGTCGCCGGTCCTGAAGCGGATCAAGGGATACGCCTCCTTGGAGATGGTAGTTATAACCAGTTCTCCCTCTGACCCGGGGGGGAGCACATCCCCTGAGACAGGATCTATGATTTCCACGATGAAATGGTCTTGGGCTATGTGTAACCCGTTTTTTTCAGTACATTCCCAGGCAATACCAGGCCCGAAGACCTCGGTAAGGCCGTATGTATCCGTGGCGGTTATATGCAAAGCCGATTCTATCTCTTTACGCTCTCTTTCATCCCAGGGCTCTCCCCCGAATATACCTCTCTTTAAGGCCAATTCATGGGGATCGATACCCGCCTTTTCCAGGGCTGCCGCCATTTCAAGGGCGGCTGTGGGAGTGGAGACAAGGACTGTGGTTCTGAAATCCCTCAATATCTTGACCTGCTGGTCAAACTTGCCTGCAAACATGGGTATTACCGAAGCCCCGATCCTTTCGGCTCCCGCCTTGAACCCAAAAGGCCCGGCCATTGTAGCGAAATTCATTGCTATTTGAACCACGTCGTCTGCTGTAACACCGACACCTCCAAGGTTTCTTGCTATAAGTCCAGACCAGGCGGAAAGATCGTTTTTTGTAAAACCAACGACTACCGGATCATCAAAATAAAACGTCGTGGTGTGCAGGCGCACAACCTCCCTGAGAGGTACGGCAAACATCTCGTACGGGTAGTTCCTGGCAAGGTCGCGGCGGGTTACAAAAGGAAGCTTGGAAAGATCATCCAGGCTTTTCAGATCCTCGGGCACAAAATCGATTTCCCTGAAGACCTTCCTGTAATGCCTGACATTTTTGTATACACGGTTCAATGTGGCCTGGAGACCCTCGAGTTGCAGCTGAGCTATTTCCGACTGCCCCATGGTCTCTTTTCTGGGATCTAAGATCATGGTAGATTCCTCCCGAAATAAGCTGTATCAGGCGATCCGGGATCATTCCCAGATCTCTTTCTGCTCCCTGCCAAGATAAGCCCTGCGCACTTCGGGGTTCTCCCTGAGTGCTGCGGCATCCTCTTCCATAACCACCCTGCCCGTTTCCAGGACATACCCCCTGTCTGAAACCTGAAGAGCGGCATTGGCGTTTTGCTCTATCAACAGGACCGTCAGCCTGTGTTCTTGTCTCAGCCTCTGGATAAGCGCGAATATCTCTTTGATGATCAAAGGCGCAAGGCCCATGGAGGGTTCATCAAGCAAAAGAAGCCTGGGATGCGACATGAGAGCCATGGCAATGGCCAGCATCTGCTGTTCACCCCCTGAAAGGGTTCCTGCCAGCTGGTTCCGTCTGTGTCCCAGCACAGGAAACATGGAATATATACCGTCAATCTCTTTTCTGAGCTCTTTTTTCCCGTGTCGTAAAAAAACCGTGTATCCACCTATTTCCAGATTTTCGGCCACTGTCATAGGCCCGAAAATCTGCCTGCCTTCAGGAACATGAGCTATCCCCATGGATACAAGGCGGTCAGGAGATATATCGGTTATATCCTTGCCGGAATATATGATACGGCCTTCCCTTACGGGTACGAGGCCGCTTATGGCCCTTAGTGTCGTGGTCTTGCCTGCGCCATTGGCGCCGATTATGGTTACGATCTCGCCCTCGTCCACATGCATGGAGACATTTTTCAAAACATGTACAAGACCGTAGTAACAATTCAGGTTAATTAGCTTCAACATTGACGGTTACTCTCCGAGATACGCCTTTATCACTTCAGGATCCTCCTGGACCCTGGCCGGGGGGCCCTGGGAAATCAGCTTCCCGAAGTTGAGGACAGCCACATGCTGGGATATATCCATGACCAGTTCCATGTCATGCTCCACAAGCAGAATCGTTATCCCGGTATTATGAATTTTTTGAATCAATTCTCCGACAGCCATAGTCTCCCTGCTGTTCAACCCGGAGGCAGGTTCATCAAGCAAAAGGAGCCTCGGTTCGGCCGCAAGCGCCCGTGCGATCTCAAGCATTCTTTGCTTTCCCAGAGGCAGGCTTGCTGCCTGACTTTTGGCTTCATCCGCCATCCCCACCATATCGAGACACTCCATGGCGTCTTTGCGTATACGTTTCTCCTCATGCCTGAGAACGGGCGGAAAAAGAAGGGACCTGATAAACCCGGTCCTGGAACGCAGGTGTCTGCCAACCATGACATTTTCCAGAACCGACATCTGACCGAAGACCTGTATGTTCTGGAAAGTCCTTGCTATCCCGAAAGCCGCGATCCGGTGTGGCGGCTCCCCTGAAATCGGCTTGCCGCAAAACAGGATATCACCAGACGTGGGGGGAATAAAACCGCAGATCATATTGAATACCGTGGTCTTGCCCGCACCGTTGGGACCTATGAGAGATGTGATGCTCTTTTCGGTTACGGAAAAGACAAGATCGTCAACAGCCAGAACTCCGCCGAAGCGCTTGCTCAGGTGCTCGATTTCCAGAATCGGCTCTGCCATAATCAGATCCTGCTCCTTTTTGTGAAAAATGGCTTCAACAGCTTCTGCAAGGCGGATTTGAGACCGAAAAAAAGGCCCTCGGGCATGAAAAGCATTATGGCGAGAAGAATTGCACCGTAAACCAGTATATCGTAATCAGGTTTGTATGTTATTCCAAAATTCGCCCAGCTCCCGGAAGATAGGGATAGAAGTTCAGGTAATAGGGATAGAAGCACAGCGCCTATGACCCCTCCCCATATACTCTCAAAACCTCCAACAGCAACCATGGTGACCAGAAGCACGGAAAAACCCACATCAAACGGGCCTGGATCGATATAATTCACGTAATAAGCGTAAAGGCTTCCGCTGATTGCGGCGTACACAGCGCTCAACCCGAAGATCAGGGTCTTGTAGAGAGTAATGGGAACCCCAAGGGATGCGGCCCCTTGCTCGCTCCCGTGTATGGCGGCCATGCCCCTGCCTATCCTTGAATGGATAAGGTTTATGGCGAAAAATATTCCTGCGGCAGCTACACCCCAGGCCAGAAAATAGTAAGCCATGTCCGATTCCAGGGGAATCGTGAAAAAACCGATCCTCGGTATTCCCACAATACCTGCGGGACCGCCAGTCAAATCGACTGTGGCCACGGCGACAATATGCACTATAGTGGCGATCCCAAGGGTAGCCATCGCAAGGTAATGACCCTTGAGCCGAAGGGTGGGAATTCCAACAACCAGGGCAATCGCAAAGGATGCTAACACCCCTGCAGACATGGCGGCAAAAGGAGTCCAGCCGAGACGGGTGGTCAGGATGGCTGCGGCATAAGCTCCTATGGCCACAAAAGCGCCGTGGCCGATGGAGATCTGGCCCGCATATCCCATCAGCAGAGAAAGACCTGTACATGTTATTACATTCAAAGCGGCAAATACAAGCACCCCGAGATAGTACTCGTTTTTGATCCAAAACGGCAGGAGACATGAGAAAATCACCAGACAGGAAAGACCTATGTAATCGTTTCTGGCCATATCAGAACTCTTTCAGGCGTAAAGCTTCCGTGCTTCCGAATATACCTCCAGGCCGCACATACAAAACAAGAAGCATAACCAGCAAAGCTATGGCATCCATGTAATGTGACGATATGTATCCTCCGGCAAAGGCTTCCAGAACCCCCAACAGTATTCCTGCTATAACAGCCCCCATGGAATTGCCCAGGCCGCCCAGCACGGCTGCGCCGAATCCCTTGAGCCCTAGCAGGGCTCCCCGGGCATAATCCATCTGAATAACCGGAGTAATGATTATCCCTGCTATCGCACCTATTCCGGCGGACAGCGCAAAGGAAAGCATCACCATCTTCCTGTCGTTTATCCCGGCAAGCCTGGCTGCATCCCTGTTTATGGCGCATGCTTTCATGCACTTTCCGGTCATGGTGTAATTAAAGAAAAAGACGTATGCCACGACCAGGACCAGGAGCACTCCTATAATCCACAGGGTCTGGGGAAGAATTGATGCCCCGAGAAACTCAATGGGCGGCGCATCGGTAAAATGCCGCATATAATGGGAGCCTTTTCCCCAGTAACACATGGCAGCTCCCTTGATGAGAATTGATACAGCTATTGTTATTATGATAAGGCGAAGAACCGTTGGATGCTTGACAGGGTTAATGGTCAGCCTTTCCATGAGGATACCCACAACGGTCACAAACACGACGGAGATAAGAAAGGCAAAGGGAATTGAAAGATGTGCGGTCATGGTCAGGCTTACCATCATAAGCCCGCCTAAAACCACAAACTCACCTTGAGCAAAATTGATTATGCCGGTGGAGTTATAGATCATGTTGAAGCCCATGGCCACCATGGCATATATGGCGCCCCTCTGGAGCCCCATGATAAGGAACTGTATTATATCTGCAATCACTCGTTTATCCATCGAGCCATCCTGTCAGGCCATCCCGTCACAAGAATTCTGCCTTAATCCGTGATGGCCAACTATTATCGGCCGTTTGCCTTCGCGCATCCGGCGTATAGGCAAAGAAATTTACTAATGCTAATATTGACGGCTCCGCAAAAAGTCCGTCTGCTGCGTTGCGCTTCGCCGGAAAGCGGCTCAACGTACTTTCAGTACGCCCTCGCCCCTTCCCGGCTCGCGACGCCTTGCATACAAAGCTTTTTACGAAGCCGTCGCATGTATTTTCAATAGGATTGAATCATTTTTTCAGTATCAAGATTTTGATTTTTTACGAGATAACCAATATTGTTTTCAGTTTCAAATAGAAGCATCCCAAGCCGCTTAATAAATTTTTCCTCATAACACGGCTATTAAAAAATTTAAAGGATCGATTCCTTCTAGAGCATATGCCTCAGCCCGTAACGGCATGCCGGCGTTCATCCCCCAGAAGCGCCAATATCTCAGGCAAAAAAACCGCTGGTTTTAGCGTCACAACACCCTAAAACAATAATTGATTTTTGCTGAAATCCATCATTTCCCATCACGAAACCAGGATATAAAAAAACCGGCAGTTAGATGCAAGCATACATCTAACTGCCGGATGCCTGGTCGGTTTTGCCAAAAGTCAGCAACCCCGGCTATTGGACGGTCTTGTTCAAGACTATTGCAATACGGTGAACTTTCCGTTCTTAACGGTCAGCATTTCAAAGGAATTCTTATCAAGACCACAATGATCCTCCGGGGAGAAATGGAATATCCCGCTTATGCCTGTAAATCGGCTTCTTTCGATTTCATCGCGGAGTTTTGCCGGATCATCACCCACCTTTTTCAAAGCATTTACAAGTATCCATATGGCATCGTATGCATGCCCGCCGAATGTGCTTGCCGATTCCTTATATTTCTCCTCGTATGCTTTTTTATATTCCACCAACACCTTTTTCTGGGGATTGTCATCAGGCACGCTATCCACGGCAAGGAGCCGGCCTGCCGGGAATATTATTCCCTCAGCAGCTTTTCCCGCGGCTTTCAGGTATTTGATATTACCAAATCCATGGCTCTGATATAAAGGTATGTTCATTTTGAGCTGAGCCATATTCTGGCATACAATCGACTGGGCCGGTACAATAGACCAGTTTATAACGGCCTGCGCCCCTGCGTTCTTCACCCGTATAAGCTGAGCTGTCATGTCCGTATCAGCGGGGCTGTAGGTCTCATCCGCAACGATTTCTATACCGTATTCACCAGCCAAACTCTTCAGCTCAGCCCTGCCAGCGGCACCAAAACCGGTCGTCCCGGTCAGAATCCCTATCTTCTTTATGCCTGTGGCATTCATGTGTTCATAGATTCTTCTGACGGCATCCCTGTCATTTTGTGCCGTCTTGAAGATCCATTTCCTCTCTGACACCGGATTTACAATCTTTGCGGCAGCCGCACAGGAGATCATAGGGATTTTAGCCTGCTGTACAACCGGTATGGTAGCGAGCGTGGTCCCGCTTCTGGACGGGCCTATGATGGCGCATACACGGTCCTTCTTGATGAGCTTCCTTACGGCATTTACCGCCCTGGTATTGTTGCCCTGTGTGTCCTCAATGTAGAGCTCCAACTTGTGCCCGTTGATCCCACCTGACTCGTTTATCTGTTTCACCACCATTTCCACCGTGTTTCTCTCGGGTTCACCGAGCCAGGACGCCTTGCCCGTTATTGCAAAAACGCATCCAACGCGGTAAGGTTCCTTGTCCGCTGCGAATGATGGAAGCGTCCAGGAACAAACAAACAGGCACGCCAGTGTTACCATTAGAATTTTGCGCATGATACCCCTCCCTTAAAAATTAAAGTCTTTCCTTTCCATTTCCGGGACAAGTCCATATCCCGGCTCCCTCATTATAATGAAAATTCACGAACAAACGCCTGATAAGCAAACAGGACACGACGACCTTCGGCTCGTTTAGTCTCCTGTGAAACAGGAGTTTCCTGTAGTTTCACATACCAAGGAGTTCCTTTTCCGGAATAACCCTTATTCCGTTTTCAAACATGATATCAATGGCCCTGTCGATATCATCGAAACGAAATATCAGGATTGCTTCGTCTTCTGCCTTTTCCACAAAAGCATAAATATATTCCACGTTTATACCGGACCGCTGGAGAATTGAAAGTACGTTTCCAAGGGCCCCGGGCACGTCGGGAACCGCGGCTGCGACAACGCTGTTTTCCCTGACAGTGAATCCCAGGTCTGAAAGCCTCGTTAGCGCCATATCAATATCCGAGACAACAAGCCTGAGGATTCCGAAATCAGATGTATCGGCAAGGCTCATGGCCCTGATATTTATCCCCGCATTGCCAAGCGCCTTGGCAATGGCCGCGAGCCTACCCGAACGGTTCTCCAGGAAAACAGAAAGCTGGCGAATTTTCATTGACCGGTGCCTGTATTGCAAGTTCAGAATCAAAAAAAACATCTATACATAACCACCGCTCCCGTATACATCCCGCACGTCTGAAGTCTTGCTTCCGCGCGGGATCAGACAGGATAAGGAACACTCCAAAGTCCGGTGGATTCAGGAAACCCCAACATGAGGTTCATATTCTGGACCGCCTGGCCTGATGCACCCTTAACAAGGTTATCTATGGCCGACATCAGGATTATCCTTTTTCCCTCATGATCTGATGTTACGCCTATATCACAAAAATTCGTACCCCTGACATTGCGTGCATCAGGCGGAGTATCGCTTGTGAAACGCAAAAAGGGATGGTTGGCGCAGAAACGCGAAAGAGTATCCACCACATCTTCAACACTTTTGTTTGGTGCTGTGCGTGTATAGATAGTGGCCACCATACCCCGATTCATAGGGGTAAGATGCGGCACGAACGTAATATCGACGCTGAAACCAGCAATATCAGAGAGAACCGCTTCCATTTCAGGCTCATGCCGGTGACACGCAACTTTATAAGCCCTGAAAGACTCGTTAATCTCACAATAAAGGGTTGCCAGGGAAGGGGAACGGCCTGCACCGCTGACACCGGATTTTGCATCGATAATGATAAAGCCGGGATCGATCAATTTCTCCTGCAGCAAGGGCACAAGGGGAAGAAGCGAGCAGGTGGGATAGCACCCGGGATTACCCACTAAAACAGCCTTTTTGATCTGATCGGCAAACACTTCGCTAAGGCCATAGGTTGCTTTCTCCAACAGATGAGGAGCAGCATGGGGCTGATAAGCAGACTCGTAAGCACCAGGATCCTTGAACCTGAAGTCAGCTGAAAGATCGACAACCTTTATCCCCGATTTCACCAAATCAGGCACTATCTCCATTGGTAATTTGTGCGGAAGAGCCGTGAAAACCAGATCCACGCTCTTACACAACTTTTCTGCATCATAGGGTTCACATATTAGGTCAACATGACCGGCCATGGAAGGATAAATATCGTCAAACCGAATTCCGGCATACTGGCGGGATGTTACACAGGCAAGCTCAATACCGGGATGACCTGCCAGGATACGGACGAGCTCGGCCCCTGCATAACCTGTGGCGCCTATTACAGCAACGCGGGGTTTTGAATTGTTCATCTTTACCTGCACAATAATTGAGCAAAGCGTGATGGTTAGCAAAAATCTTTTCAACCAGGATCCGCGAGCGTTTTCCCCTATGCCAGGTGCGCGAAGGCAAGCAGCCGATAATAACAAACTATATTGGCCGGTCACCGGCAAAGCGAAATGGCCTGCGGGAAAACACCCCGAAGGGCGGCTTATTTATTTATAAGGTGAATAAATATTTATCAATCATTTTGCTGTAACCAAATATATATTTTTATGACAACTCATTATTTTCCGTCATGGATTCAGGTTTTAAACAATTACCGGCCTAAATAACAGATAACATGGTCTACTTCAAGGAGTATCATTTCCCCCCGGGCCGGCACAGGCAGACCTGAACTTCATAGCATACATATCAATATGAATATCCATAAATTTAAGGGTGGAAGATTCTGAAACAGCGAAAAAACATAAAACGAAAAATAGTAGTTTTTTAAAAATAAAAATATTATTAAAGACGTTACAAATTATACCGGCAGGCTTTTCCCGGCCGGAACTTCTGCCGCCTTCTGGTGAGACAGCATACACATCATTTTTGGCGTTGTCCGGAACCATTCGATATAGTCGACTGTATCGATTGATGTAATCGCAAAAAAATCGAATTTGTGATCAAAAAAGTGATATACTCTCGCAGATTTTCACGATTAGCAGCAATCTTGAAACAATACTAAATTGTCATCAATCGGTTGCCCGCACAAATGCAGCGTACCGTCGAACGCTCGCTGAGTTAACTGAAATATAACACTATAAGGCAATAGAAAATCATGAGTATAAAAAATAGAAAGGTAAAGGCCACAAGGATAAGAGAAGTGGTGGAAAAGCTTGTTGCCGATCTCGAAAGATTAAGAGACAACAAGGTGGGAATTATAAGGACTGAATGGAACAAGATAGACGATCCTTCAAGGGATTACGCCGAACCATTGATGCTGTGTAACGGGGTTTTGTGGATCAAGGTTGAATCTCCGGCTGTTGCCCATCATATTATGTTCCACAAGAAGGCTATAATGGATAAACTCAACAAAAACCTGAAAGAGATCGATATCTGCGAGATTCGCTGCAAAGTGGGATCCGGTGCAAAAAAAAGGTAATGAGGAAATGTCTAGTAATTCATCTGACCGGTTTTACAATGGCAGGCTTATTATTCATCAGCCTGAAGGAGGCTACCGCTTTTCCATTGACGCTGTTATTCTCGCCCATAGCATCACGGTGAAAAAAGGTGACCGGATACTTGATGTGGGAACCGGATGCGGGATAATACCCCTGCTTCTGGCCTACAACCATGAAAATATCACGATAACCGGGGTTGAGATACAAAGTGACCTTGCGGATCTTGCAACCAAAAACATAAAAGAAAACCATTTTACAGACCGCGTCACCATAATCTGCCGTGATGCAAGGAAACTGACAAGAAAAGAGACTTCCGGCCCATTTAACCTGATAATCTGTAATCCGCCTCATTACCCCGTCGATTCAGGAAGGATAAATCCTGATGCAGGAAGGGCCCTTGCAAGACACGAAATCACCTTGAATACCGGTGACATCATTGAGACAGCCGCCAGGCTGCTCGACCTTGGCGGCCGGATTGGGATAATCTACCCTGCGCACCGCCTTGCCGAGCTCTTTGAAGCCATGAAATCAAGGGGTATAGAACCCAAAAGAACCCTTTGTGTCCACCCGATGCCAGGCAAAGAGGCCAAACGGGTTGTAGTGGAAGGGGTTAAAGGAGGTAAGCCGGGGCTGCGCGTGGCTCCGCCGCTTTTTATACATACACAACAGGGAGAATACAGTCATGAAGTTGAACAAATGATCTCCGGAAACCGTGAGCCCCCGGCTGGAAACCCTGAGTGATATCCCCTTTTTATTTGACATGAACATGGAAAAAATGTAGCTAAAATGACTTTATTAATATTTCTTTAAATGAACAAGGAGAGGTGGCCGAGAGGTTGAAGGCGCCGCTCTCGAAAAGCGGTATCCCGTGACCCGGGATCGTGGGTTCGAATCCCACCCTCTCCGCCATGGGCATAGGCAGGCCATAGGCGGAACCGGCCGATAATATGTCATGCCTTGGTTTGAGGGGCCATGACTATTGCCATGCCTCCTGCGGAAAAATCAGAGTTGACAAAATATGTCAAATCGTGGAAATGGTTTCCACGAACCCCAAAAACAATGATGCATTCTGCAATGCCTTTGCGGAGAGATGACCGAGAGGCTGAAGGTGCACGCCTGGAAAGCGTGTGTGTCCAAAAAAGGGCACCGAGGGTTCGAATCCCTCTCTCTCCGCCATTTTATTCCCTTCAAGGAAAATGACCTCCAGGGAGGAGTGACGTGTCTTATGTTTCCCGCGGCAGGTATCTCGTTTTAAAAGTAACGCCCTTAATCCTGGCAGCAATCACCCCCCGGGCATGAAAACAAAAGTGTTTTTCTCCCCGGCCCTGGAGATGTTTTCACGGTAAGATTCAGTATGCAAGGCATCGCGAACCAGGAAGGGCTAGCGTACCAAATGTACGGCGAACCGCTTTATGGACTTTACCGTGAAAACGCCATCGGAGTCAGGGAGAAAGAGAGCCTTGTTTTCATACTCGGGGATGATTCCTGCTAATCATGAAAGTTTACAAGTCCATCATACAAGAAAACGTTCAGGGATCCATAACTATACAGACTGTAATATTATCCATTATCAGCTAGGGACGAACATATGGCATACCAGGTCCTTGCACGGAAATACAGGCCCCAGAAATTCTCTGACGTGGTGGGACAGGAGCATGTTACATCAACGCTTGCCAACGCTGTTACAGCCGGACGCATAGCTCATGCGATTCTCCTTTCAGGCCCCCGTGGTACCGGCAAGACAACGATCGCCAGAATACTTGCCAAGTGCGTGAACTGTGAAAAAGGGCCTACAGCAGAGCCGTGTAATTCATGCAACTCGTGTAAAGCGATTACTGCCGGAGCGTCTCCGGATGTTTTCGAGATAGACGGGGCATCCAACAACAGGGTGGAAAATGTCAGGGACATACGGGAAAACGCGAGCTACATGCCCTCTTCGTCACCCTACAAGATCTACATCATTGACGAAGTACATATGCTAAGTGATGCGGCGTTCAACGCATTGCTAAAAATCCTGGAAGAACCACCGGGTCACGTGCTTTTCTTCTTTGCGACAACAGAACCGAACAAAATACCTATCACGATTCTATCGCGATGCCAGCGCTACGACTTCAAAAGGGTAGCAGCTGAAAAGATCGCGGCACATATGGCCGAAATATGTAAGAGGGAAAACCGCCGTCTTTCTGAATACGGCCTTTCGATAATAGCAAAAGAAGCAGACGGCAGTGTGAGGGATGCTTTGAGCATTCTGGAGCAGGTTTTCACGTGTGCGGGCGGACTCAATGAAGTGCCGGATCAAAAAATACTTGAAATACTGGGAGTTATCGATCATGAGATCCTCCTCGCCATATTCGAGGCCATGGCTGAAAAGGATATGGACAGCATACTCTCCATCATCGATTCACTTTACCGTGAGGGTAAAAACCTTGTACGCCTTCACGGTGATATCATTGATATGCTCAGAAACATCCTGGTTATGAAAACATCGAAAAAACACTCAGCGCTAAGCGGCCTTGCGTCCCACACCTTGGCCCGCATGGAGAAGCTTGCGCAATCCTTCACGATACCATACCTCCACCAATCGCTCGATCTCCTTTTTGCGGATGAATACAGGATACGCAACTCGTCCAACCCTCGGATCGCGCTCGAAATGACTTTTTTCAAGCTCATCGCCCTGCAACCCGCCATGGAGCTTGAACAACTTATGGAGAAGGTCGAAGGCCTGAAAGATACGATATCTAAACAGCTTGACAGACCTGCCGATTCTCCGCCAAAAGCTCACCGGGATTCCGGGCAAAAAAAAAGCACAAGCACCAGTCTAATAACAGATGAAAGCCAACAGCCCAAAACCGTTAAGGGGACCGAACCGAATGACGGGGAAGCAGGTTCCGGTTCACCTGCAATGCCTGATCGTGATATAACAGAATCACCTGATTCGGCCTGGGAAAAGTTTAATCAGTGGATCTCAGGAATCTCACCCGTAATAGCCGCCGGGATAAGGGATGCGCGCTGCAGTCACCTGAACCATGAAAAAATCATAATAACCATGCCTGAAGGCGGAGCAACTGCTTTCTTTCTTTCAAACGAAAAACACAGGACAGGAATAACCGCCAAGGTCAGGGAATTTTTCAACAGGCCGCTCAAAGTAGATTTCCAGGTTGAAAAAAAAAGAAAAGATGATATCAAGTCCGAAAAAAAAATGAAACGGGACCTGCAAGACAGGGTGTTGCGCCATCCAGCGGTGTTAGCCGCTCTCAGGCAGCTCGGCGGCAGGGTGGTTGATATCAGAGAATCCAGATAACCATATAAAATCCGGTTTGAAATAACCCCTTCAATCAATAATGATGATCTCGTAAAAAAGCGAAAACGCTTTTTTACGAGATCATCAGCAATTAATAATTTCAAAAAAAGGGAGCATACATAATGGCAAGCATGGGAAAAATGATGAAACAGATTCAAAAGATGCAGGCCAAAATGGAAAAACTCCAGGAACAGCTTGGCCAACTTACTGTTGATGCTTCTGCTGGGGGAGGGATGGTCAAGGTAACAGCCAATGGCCGCCAGGAAATCGTTTCCATAATTATCGAAAAAGAAGTAATCGACCCTGAAGATCCTGAAATGCTTCAGGACCTTGTGCTTGCCGCTGTCAACGAAGCCCTTGCGAGGTCCCAGGAAATGGTCAACAAGGAGATGAGCAAGCTCACCGGAGGAATGCAGATTCCAGGACTTTTCTGATTCTTCCTGGCTCCGTGGGCGTACGCCTGCAAGCACCGAAGGGCGGTTTATAATTCAGGGGTTGTCTTTTAATCCGTACAACATGTAAGCCGGTTTTTCATTTTCACGGCCCAAAGAGACGAATAATGCACCCATATCCCGAACCCATGACACGCTTGATCCGGAGCCTATGCAGGCTACCGGGAATCGGGGAAAAGACGGCCGAGCGCCTTGTAATGTTCCTGCTGCATTCATCACCAAGGGATGTGGCGGAACTTGCTGAAAATATATCCAACTTAAAAAAAGAGATAAGGCTGTGCAGGATATGTTTCGGGCTGAGCGATGCCGATGTATGCAGAATATGTAAAAATCCGGCCAGGGACAAAAGCCGCGTCTGTGTTGTGGAAAACCCTGCGGATCTGGCGGCGATTGAGCGTTCTGGTGCATTCAATGGCTGTTACCACGTATTACATGGGCTTATCTCTCCCATGGACGGTATAGGCCCAAACGATCTCAGGATACGGGAACTTGAAGAAAGGATACGGCGAGGCTCTGTAAGTGAAGTCATAATAGCAACTGGGACCAGTGTCGAGGGAGAAGCAACAGCTGATTTCATCAAAAAGGCCCTTGCTCCCATGAAGGTGCTTGTGACCCGGATAGCTTCCGGGGTTCCCATGGGGGGAGAACTCAAATATGTGGATCCGGTAACCTTGAAAAAAGCAATCGAAGCAAGGCGAGCCTGAATGGAGCACATAAGGGAACAAGACCTGTTTGTCTGCAGGAAATGCGGGGAATGCTGCCATGGGCGTGGCGGGACAGTGGTATCGGAAGCGGACATCTATGCCATATCGAAATATACGGGGATACCGGCTGAACGGATCCGGACGGAATATTGCGTGCCATTGGGTTCTAAGTTGATGCTGGGACAAAAACCGGACGGCTATTGCATATTTTATGAAGGACTTTGCAGCATACATCCTGTAAAGCCATCCATGTGCAGGAAGTGGCCATTCATTGAAGCGGTTCTGCGTTCACCTCAAAACTGGGAAATAATGGCCTCGGTATGCCCTGGCATTGTGAAGGAGGCGCCCATAAAGGATGTTATTCAATTCATACGCATGCAAGTAACCACAGCCAAGCACACCTCCATGGATGCAGGGGATCACGGCTGTCATGCCGCGAATGCTTTCGAACATGCAGATGGAAATGATGAGTCCTCAACCAGAATAACCGCCTCCATGGCAGGGACCACGCAAAACAGGGAAGGAACACATTGATCGGCCTTTTCGACTCCGGAATAGGCGGCCTTACCGTCGCCAAGGCCATCATGGACATGATGCCTGATTATGATCTCATCTATTTCGGGGATACCGCCCGCACACCTTATGGTAATAAAAGCCCCGAAACGGTAGTGAAATACGCCTTGCAAAATACACGGTTCCTTTTGGACAAGGGGGCAACAATTATTGTCATCGCATGCAACACCGCGTCCAGCACAGCCATAGATGCCATTACCGCGAAATTCAAGGGACTACCTGTATTCGAGGTGATAACCCCGGCTGTGGAAGATGCTATCGCAGCCACGCGTAACAACCGGATAGGGGTCATTGGAACCCGTGCCACCATTGCAAGCGGCATATATGAAAAGAAGATAAAGGAACAAGCACCAGATGCCAAGGTGTTCTCAGCAGCATGTCCCTTGTTGGTCCCCCTTGTGGAGGAAGACTGGATCAGGAAACCAGAGACCCGTATGATTGTCAAGAAATACCTTCTCCCCTTGAAGACAAGGCAGGTCGACACCCTGATCCTAGGCTGCACCCACTACCCTGTGCTTTCCGATATCATACAGGCAAAAATAGGAAAAAGGGTGGCGGTCATTGACTCATCAAAAAGCACGGCTGCCAGGCTTAAAAAGGCCATAGAAGAAGATCCTGACCTTACCGCTCGCCTTACAAAAAACAAAAGCGCCAGATTCTATGTATCGGATATAACTCCCCAATTTGAGAAAACCGCCCAGAAAATCATAAAAAAAAGATTAAAACTTTCCGAGGCGCGGATCTGAAAGGCGACACTGTCGTCTACTCCTGGTATCAATCCCCGGCGAGCATCCAGTGCTGCCTCTGCTCTCATCCAATCGGCGCCCTGTAATGAGGCCCGACTATCAGAAGGCTGTTTGGCAATTCGGACTGGACCTTTTCCATGAAACTGCCGAAAAGAAGTTCCCTGACAAGTCCGTGGCCATATGCCCCTATTATTACGAGTGAATCGTGCGGCACTTCGTAAAGATTCTCCTCGAGTGTGTTTGAATCAAAAAAATACCAATTTGAAACCTGGCGGTTGAAATCCTGCCATAGTCCTTTGTCTTTCAACTTTGAAATATAGGCTTCCTGGTCATTCTTCCTTTCTGCTTGCGTAAAAACCATGAGAGGAAGTCCTGACTTGCGGGACAAATGCAGGCCGAGCCTCATGGCGCGGCCGGCATTCTCGGATCCTCCGAAAAAGACCAGGATCGATCTCCATTGCTTGAATACCATAGAGGGAATCAGAACCGGAAACTTTGCATTCTTTACTATCCTCCTGACCTTTGGTCCGATGTATCCCAGACCTATCCTTGTGGAAAGATCCGAGATCGACCTGGGACACGCCATGTAATCGAAATGAGTCGGTATATCAGGAAGATTCGAGGCCGTGTAATGCTTAGGTTCAATGAACTTGGGCTCGCTCGCGCCCATATCGGCTATAATGCTTTCAACATGAGCTCGGGCGGTGCCGGTCGAGCGAAGATATGATCCGTCCAGGTCAACCTGAACAACATCATTTTCAAAATACATTAAAAACTTATCGTATTTAGGGATATAGATAACCGGGGTCAGCCCCAGTATACGGCAAAAGTATGCACTCTGAAAAAGAGTTTCCCGCCCAAGGGGGGTGTTCCTGAAGATATGCAAAAGTTGTGTTTCCATAACCTGCTCCTTGCAATGAGGATTTTCACAAAAAATCGAAAAAAGGGAAGCAGTGCTTCCTATCCCACTGATTGAAGCATAAGCTCCTTGCGGTACTTGTCAAGAAGTGTCGCCTTTGAAATCATGCCCACAAACCTCTTGTTCGCAACCACCGGCATACTGAAGAGTCTTTTCTTGTCCATGTAAGCGAGCACTTCCGCCAGTTCCGAGTCGATATCGACACATTCCACATTGGTCTCCATAATCTGTTCCACAAAAACCGTATCATAGAAAAATGGATCGAAAAGATACGGCCTGATGTCGTCTAGATGAACGAGTCCAAGAAGCTTTTGTGTTTTCGGATCCACAACAGGGAAATAATTCCTGTGTGATTTTTTTATGACCTCGATGAATTCCCTGAGGCTCATGTCAGGCCGCACCGGAATACAATCCGTCTCGACGAGCTCGTCTATCCTGAGGTCTGCCAGAACCTTGGCGTCGGTCCTGGGCCGGATATAATAACCCTTTTCAACAAGATCCTTGAAATAGAAAGAAACCGGCTCCAGCAAGGCGGACAGGGTGGTAGACAGGGCTGAAACCAGGATCAGCGGAAGGATTGTTTCATACCCACCGGTTATCTCGACAATTAAAAACATCCCGGTAAGCGGGGCCTGGAGTATTCCGCTGACTACCCCGGCCATCCCCAGAAGTCCGAAGCAGCCGGGATCCATGAATGACGCCTGGGGAAAGAAAAAACACAAAAGCCTGAAATAAGCCAGTCCGGCAAAACTCCCAATGACCAGGCACGGGGCAAAAATACCGCCCGACCCGCCCCAACCAAGGGTCAGGGAAGTAGCAGCTACCTTGGCACAAACAAGGAGAAGCGCAGCTCCAAGTCCTGGAGAAAACGAACCCTCCACTATCTCCTGGATCACGTGATACCCTTCACCCAAAACATCAGGAAGAAACCATCCCATGCAACCTACAGCAAGACCACCGAGTCCGGCCTTCACCCATATGGGAACCTTTATACGCGATGCCACCTCGTGCGAAAGGCGCATACTCCGCGCCAGAAGTATGGAAACAACCGCCGTAAGAACCGCCAGTCCGACCGCCGCAAGGGTCATGTAGACATCCACCTGGAACTTAAGATGAGTAAAGGCTATCTGGTTCCCTTGCAAGAGCCGGCATAACTGTGCGCCAGCCACTGACGCCACAGCGACTGGCACTATAGTGGCGGCAGACCATTCACCTATGATGATCTCCATTGTAAAGACCATTCCGGTAATCGGTGCATTGAAGATCGCCGCAAGGGCACCCGCGGATCCGCATCCCACAAGGGTAATCCGCTGGCGTTCGTTCAAGGAAAACAACTTTGCCACGTTCGAGCCAATGGCGGCACCGCTGATCACAACAGGCGCTTCAGGCCCGGCCGATCCACCGGTTCCTATTGTCAGGCAACTCGATATCAAGCGGGAATATGATGATCTCAGCCTCAAAAGCCCGCCGTAACGGGAGACGCTGTATACAACCTCCGGGACACCGTGCCCTGCTCCCTCGCGCATCAGGTATTCCAGGAAAACGGCGGAAAGCATGGCCCCACCTGCCGGCAGCAGTATAGTCCACGCATGGTCCCTGAAAAGATCAAGAGTGAAAGCCATGGAGTGAAGGCAGGTGTTCAAAGCAAAAGCAGCAAGACCGCTGCATATTCCGACGAATGCGCCGAACATGATCAACTGCATGCGGTCATCGGCCATGAAAAAACCTGAAAAAAACTTCATCCACTTTGTAAACACAAAGACCGGCAAGCTTTTGAGCTTTATCCGGGGCTTTCCTCCCATTTCTGATTTCCTTGAACCTCGTTTTGTTGATTAAATTTTTAACCGTGAAAACACCTCCGGCGCGGAGGTTAAAACGGCCATTTCTCATGCCCGGAGGTAATTGCAGCTAATCATGAAAGTTTTTGTATTCGTCTCACGCATGCGGCCTCATGGTTGCAATCGCACCTTTAACGCTGGACGGCATTTTCAGACTCCGGCCAACATTTTTTTGGTGGGATCAAACAACCAGGACTATTCCCTGGCCTGTTCCAGCCTGTGATCAATTGCCGCTATATCCTTGATCAGTATGTCCGGATCCGGCCGGTTCTCTATCAGTTCCAGGAAAGCCCTGTCGCGAAGGCAGTATGACACGCGCGAAAGAATATGAAGATGCTGCCTGGATGTTTTGGCAATCACAACAAAAAGCGTATGAACAGGCTTTTTGTCAACAGCACGGTAATCAATCTTATTCTTCAAAAAACAAACAGCCACCTGTGCTGGTACAGGCAGGTCCGCCACTGGAACTCTGGGATGCGGGATAGCAATCCCGTTTCCTATACCCGTGGACATCATTTCTTCCCTTGAAACAAGTCTCTGGTATAGATCTTCCTTTGTATTTTCATCATCAATACCTGAAAGTAGGTTCACCACTGAGTGCAAGACACCTTCTATATCATTTCCCTCCACATCGTAGTGTATACCTCCCCGTTCAACCAGGACGACCAAAGGCTCCAGGGCTGAAACATCCTTGTCTCCACCAGAAGCCATAGGAGGCCCGAACCCCAGGCCGTTTAGTTCGGCCCAGCGTTTCAGTGTGTTTTTCCTGAAATAACAGGTGTCTCCCTTTTTTCTTACAGGCAACCTGCCCTGCCAGATCCAGCGATCCACCGTGGACTCGGGCAGCCCCAGCCATTGTGCCAATTCGGGAAGACTTAATTGCATGCCAGCCCCCATAAGTCCTTGTTCAGGAAACAGAAGAAAAAAGATGAAGCTGCATAAAAGGAATATGCCGGAACAACCCTTGTATCTCTATTCATCATAATCCTCCATCCACCAGGCATCCCAGTTCCTTGTCGTGATGGCGTCTGCAAGCCTTTTGCCAAGATCGGTCTTGAGCCTGTTGACAACAACAGGGAGCCACTTGTCCGGCGCCTTGACTCCCATGTCCGAAATGGACTTCAAATCGAGTATGAACGCGAGCTGATCAGCGTCATGCGCCAACCTGGCCTCTCTTGTCTCCTGGGCATTGAATTCCTCCATTAATCCGCGTATCTTGTCCCCAAAGGGGAGCTTCCGTGTGGCATCTTCCAGGGCCTTGTCCTCGTGAGCAGTGACATAACGTTTCTGTACATAATTCAAGTCACCGATTCGTGCTTCTGGGAAATCATGGATAAGGCACATTGAGACCAGGCGATGCCCATCCACCCGTGGATCCAGCTGGGCCATTACAAACGCGATAAAAGTAGTGCTGAAGCTATGCTCCGCAACCGACTCGCGGCCGGCTCCCAGGAAATGGAATCCTGCTCTCGGAACTCTGTTTAAAATTTTTGCTTCGAACAACAAGTCTGCGATATCTTTCATTTTCCCACCCCGGTATTTCCTCCATGACCAGAATGATAAAAAAGGAACTTATGATAATCGAGTCGAGCCATGGGTCTTTGATCAGAACTTTGCTTTACCCTGAAAACACCTCCGGGGCCGGGGGGGAAAAATATACCTCTCCCCTGCCCGGGGGTGCTTGCTGTTAATAATGAAAATTTACGAGTGAATCATAATTTATTCGCAAATTCCCGGCGGCAGTGATTTCAAATATCATTTAACAGACGGTTTTCTTATCACCTGAAACATTGGTTGTTCGCCGGGGCGTTTTCCCGCACACAAGCTGTTTCGCATGTAACCCGACGATATGGTTACAGTCATCGAACGCCCGCCATAGTGTAGCCGGCATTTGGGGAAATGCTCGCGTATCAATACTTATATTTGAAGTGTCCAGAAAAGCTATCATACAGGTTTTTGTCAACAACTGATTTAAAAAACGTTCAGGGTTATTTAAGAAAGCAGCGGCAACCTGTTGAGGATTTGCACAAAATTTTACCATCACAATTAGACAAAATTCTTTCGTATCCTTAAATATAAATTCACGGTAACGTTACCCGATGTTTCCCCCTGCCCACCATGCAAGACAAACACCGGCTGCGGCGGCGATACCGCACAATGCTTGCGCCAAGGGGGAAGGAGTAACTGGACTCAACCTGGCATATGTGACACCGATAAGAGTACCGGCTACGAATCCAAAAAAATGAGCGCCAAGATCTGTATAAGGGCTTGCTCCAAGGAATGCAAGAAGACCCAGCCCCGCTGCGATAGCTGGCCATCCGGCAAGATGATTCTTTTTCACACGCCCTTCAGTGGTGAATCTGTAACCTGAAAGTATTCCAACCGCACCAAATACGGCAGTTGATGCTCCGATCGCATTATGCCCGCCGAAATGCGCGATTGCGTTGATAATATTACCCAGAAAACCGGAACATAATACAGCAAGTATCCCAGCGCCCCATCCCATCCTGCGGCAGACCAAGGTAACGAAAAGAGCTATGCCGGCCATATTTCCGGCAAGATGCGCTGCATCCTTGTGCAGCATCAAGGCGGTTACTCCCCTGTATATCTCACCTGCAAGTATTGCATCCGAATCTGCGCCGAAACGCCGCCACAAGGCATACGGATCGGTAATTTCGAACATATAGGCATGTATCGCCGCCAGGAGCAGTGCTATAAACACCCCCGCATAGGAGCGGGTGGTCTCCGCATCTGCAGCAGCCCCCTCACTCGAACTCTCCTTTTTGTTGATGCTCCCATCTTCTGCCATATATGAATCTATGGCGCAAGCAGCCTTATTGTATACATTGGCGGGAACCAGTATAGTCCATAATCCATCAATCATATCCGTCCTGTAAGGAATCCCTTCGGCGGAGAGGACCAGAATACACCGGTCTACCTCTTTGGGGGTCAAATGATCATAAAGCACGACCAAATTTTTTGTTCTTTTCAAAGCCATCTTTTTTTTTACTGTGTTCTGTCTGTCCGAGGCAAGAACCGGCAGCTTTATGCCGAACCGGACAAGCCCAACAGGTCTTTACCCCCTTGACATTTTTGATTCGGCACCCATTTTTTATGTAACATTTCATGATGATCTCGTAAAAAAGCGAAAAACGCTTTTTTACGAGACGGGGGGGGGCGTCCCCTCCCCCCCCCCT
>CAYVIE010000022.1:20182-26208 GCA_964451355.1 uncultured Desulfobacteraceae bacterium | reverse complement strand
CCCACCATTTGAAGTGAATTCAAATGGTTCCACCCCCACCCCCGGCCGGGGCAAAACCGCCCTCGGCAGGTTGATGGACTTTACCGTGAAAACACCTCAGATGCCGGGAAGAAATATAGCCTTATTTTCATGCCCGGGGGTGATTGCTGCTAATCATAAAAGTTTACGAGTCCATCAAAATTATCCAAAAACAGTGCCCTTCTTTTATCAAAGGGAAAACATACCCATGAGTCAGTAAACGAATACGGGAGATATTATAACAATCTCACAATACATCATTTTCTCACAATACCTCATTTAGTGTTTCTAATATAACATCGTAAGCCCTCATGAGCTGATCCCTTTCAATGCAATAGGGAGGGATCATATATATCACGTTGCCCAGGGGACGCAGCAACAGACCTTTTTCCGGAAATCTTTTTTTAAGAACCGCTCCGATGCTTGAAAGGTAGCCGTTTTCGTCTACAGCCACATCTATTGCGGCAATTGTCCCGCATATCCTCGGCCGACGCAGCGAGGGATGACTGGAAATCCTCTCCAGCCCTTGCCTGTGCCAGTCCTCTATCCGCTTGTACATTTCCGGCCGGGCCTCGAGCATATCTATCGATGCCAATGCAGCGGCGCATGCCAGGGGATTGGCTGTATACGAATGTCCGTGAAAAAAGGTTTTTTGGGGATCATCGTCATAAAAGGCCGAAAATATCTCGCTGGTTGAGACAGTCACGCCAAGGGGAAGAAAACCCCCGGTTATCCCTTTTGAAAGGCAGATGATATCAGGGACTGTTCCCGCCTTTTTGCACGCAAACAGCTCACCTGTTCTTCCGAAACCGGTCATTACCTCGTCGTATATGCAAAGCACGCCATACCTGGAAAGAATATCGGAAAGCTGTCTGAGAAACCGAGGACGACACATCCTCATCCCCCCGGCGCCCTGCACCAGGGGTTCGATTACCAGACCGGCGTATGCTCCTGGATTGCATCGAAGAAGGCTTTCGAGCCTTTCGATTATTTCTTCCTCCCTGGCACCTATACCGGTGTCTCCGATCCAGGTATAAGGATATTCCAGGAAATCAACATGAAAAAGCAGTTCGGAGAAAGCCTCGGTAAATACCGAGCGATCACTCACGGACATGGCGCCAAAAGTATCCCCGTGATAGGCTCCTTTAAAAGAGATGAACCTGTTGCGATTCATCTCCCCCTTGTTCTTCCAGTATTGCACCGCCATCTTTAGTGCAACCTCGACCGCCGTTGAGCCATTGTCAGAATAAAATACCCACTGCAGGTCTCCGGGCAGCAGGCGCGAAAGGCGCAAGGCCAAGGTCTCGGCGCCTTGGTGGGTGAAACCGGCGCAAATAACCTGCTCGAGTTTCCGGGCCTGGCGGTATATGGCTTCAGCAAGTTCCGGACGGGCATGGCCATGAATGTTCACCCACCAGCTCGATATCAAGTCCACAAGCACCCTGCCGTCCTCGAGTTCCAATAGCACCCCGTCGCCGCGAACCACCACAGGCACATCTCCGGCCTGCTTCATCTGGGTGTATGGAAGCCAGAAGCAGGAGGCCTTCTTGCTCAAATCCTTCCTGTCGGATCCTGGATTCACAATATCCTCCGGCTATACAAGTGATAAACAGGTTATAAACAGGTTATAAACAGGTTATACAAGCCCAACAGCACATGCGACCTTAACAACAAGAAATATCCCCCGTTATGATTAGAAAACCAACCTAGCATTCCCAGATCACGGCAAATTAAAAAAACTGGTAAAAGCGGCGGAAAGAGCCTTGAAATCAAACCTGTCGATGGGGGGCACCTGGGCTATGACCGGGACATGGCCAAACTCCTCGACAGCCTCCTTGTTCCCGTAATTAACAGGCCCGCAAAGCACAACCCCTGTGATGGGGACCTGGTAATGGCGAAGCTGGTTGATAGTCAGAAGGGAATGGTTGATCGTTCCAAGCATGCTTCTTGCGACAATTATAACGGGAAGTCCAAGGTGCTTTATCAGGTCGATCATGTACTCGTTGCTGTTTAAAGGAACCATGATTCCGCCGGCTCCTTCAACTATAAGGGGAGGGCTTGCAATGGCTCCTGGAAGCGAAAAATCAGAAACCTTGACAACAACCCCCTCTATCCTTGCTGCAGCATGAGGCGAAAGCGGTGCCTTGAGAAGATACCTCTCAGGCAGAAAATGACTGGAAGCCATACCTGTCACCTCGGCCAGCCATGCTGCATCACTGCCTTCGCTGGCTCCTGTCTGGATCGGTTTCCAGTATGTACCGCCCAGGCCAGCCATGAGTATGCCGCAGACAACGGTTTTGCCCACACTTGTATCCGTGCCGGTTACGAAAAAGGCATCAGGATATTCTTTTTTTCTTTCAAATTCGATCATTTTTTCAGCCCAACCTTGCAAAAGATTCAAAGGCCTCAAGCAATCTCTCGATATGCTCGTCCTCGTGGGCGGCAGAGAGAGAAATCCGTATCCTGGCGGAATTTTCAGGAACCGTTGGCGGTCGAATGGCGACAGCCAGGATTCCCCGGGAAAAAAGGTGCGATGAAAGAGCCAAGGTATCGCGGTCCGACCCGACGATCACGGGTATTATCTGGGAAACCGATCTGCCCGTGTCAAAACCGAGTAAAGAAAGATCGGACCGTAGCTTTTGGGCAAGCCCGGAAAGCCGCGATCGCTCTTTATCCATCTGCGGGATAAGCTCAAGGGCGGCATCTATGGCACCGGCAACCTGGGGTGGCAGGGCTGTTGAATATATAAGGCCGGGGCAAAAGTTGATCAGGTACTCCTTTACTACAGGCAGCCCTGCGACATAAGCGCCAAAAACCCCCGCCCCTTTTGAAAAGGTCCCCATTGCAATGTGGCAATTCTTCCCTGGTACGGCCAGCCCGGAGCCTTCGTCCCCCATTACGCCGGTGGCATGAGCGTCATCTACCAGAAGAATAGCATCATACTCTTCTGCAATACTTTTCAGTTCGTCCAGATCCCCTATGTCCCCGTCCATACTGAATACTGACTCAGATATTACCCAGGCCCTCCTATGGGATGATCGATTTTCAGCAAGTATTCTCCGGGCACTTTCCGGATCATTGTGGGCAAAGATACGTACTACAGCTTTAGACAGTCTGGTTCCCTGGATTATGCTGTTATGGTTCAGAGAGTCTGAAAGGATCAGATCATCCTTGCCTGCCAGCGCTGGTATCATGGTGGCATTAGCTTGATAGCCAGAAGCAAGGATCAGGGCAGCGCCGGTCTTTTTCCACTTTGCAATCCGTCCTTCTATTCTTTCGAAATAATCAAAATTAGCGCATACCAGTCGTGAGGCAGTGCCTCCGGCCCCGTAACGGATCATGTATTCGCCAGCCCTTTTGGCGAGCAAAGGATGCTTTGAAAGGCCGAGATAATCATTGGAACAAAAATTTATCATGTTCCTGCCGGCGACAGAAAGCTCCACACTGGATACAGGGCTGACCACCATGGGCCTCCTTAATCGGTGGACAGCCTCGCGCATCCCCAAGGCTTCGGTCATAAAGGCAAACCTGCTGTGCATAACTTTAAATTCCATTGAATATCACGATGGCATTGACGCTGGATTTGATGTTCATGGCAGGAAAAACAGAGTATCCCCAACGGCGTCAACAGCGATAAAACCGCTTGATCCGCTCTACGACAAAAGCCTGCTGATCCGCGGTAAGCTCAGGGAATATCGGGATAGCAAGGGTATGTAAAGCAGCATACTCGGAGACTCGCAGATCCCCCGGCTTGTATCCAAGGTAGGAAAAACACTCCTGGAGATGGAGAGGGACCGGGTAGTAGATCTCACACCCCACCCCGTTTTCGAGCAGATAATTTTTCAATTCATCCCTTTTTTCCCTTACCGAGATGACAAACTGGTTGTAGATATGATTGTCCATCACCTCGACAGGAAGTGTAATAATATCAAGGAGACCCGCATCACTGAAAAGCTCTCTGTATCGCCTTGCGTTTCTCCTGCGGCCATGAGTCCACGATTCCAGATGGGGCAGTTTTATCGATACAATAGCAGCCTGCAGAGCGTCCAGCCTGAAATTCCCACCAATGAACCTGTGATAATACTTGGGAGAAGCCCCGTGGACACGTAAAACCTTCAAGTGTTCTGCTGATTGCGGATCATTCGTGGTCACCATGCCGCCATCCCCGAAAGCGCCCAGATTCTTGGACGGAAAAAAAGAAAAACAACCAAAATCTCCCATTGAGCCGGCCTTTCGGCCCTTGTAAACAGCACCGATGGCCTGGGCGGCATCCTCGATCACGACCCAGCTGTGTTCAAGGGCCAGACTGATGATGGGATCCATATCAGCGCATTGCCCGTATAAATGCACAGGGATGATCGCCTTTACTTTTTTCCGTTTATCTATATCCATGCTCTCAATACATTCGTGCAGCTTTACAGGATCCATATTATAAGTGCGGGGTTCTATGTCCACAAAAACAGGGACAGCACCGACTCGGGCTATGGCGCCAGCCGTGGCGAAAAAAGTATATGGTGTTGTTATGACAAGGTCACCAGACTTAACACCAGCGGCCATAAGGGATATCAAAAGGGCGTCGGTTCCCGACGAAACTCCTACGGCGAAACCTGTACCGCAATATCGGGCGATCTCTTCTTCAAGGCGCTCGACCCAAGGACCCATGATGAAGCGCTGGGATTTGTAAATCTCCTTTGTCACATGGAGGCATTCATCTGCTATGGTTTCATACTGCTTTTTCAGATCAAGCAATGGAACTTTCATTTCTTCTCCTGTTTTCGTTTGTAAAAATACGGCCTCACCTGTTTTGTCATGGCCTTACCAGAACCGAAGCCAACCAAAATGATGGACTCGTAAACTTTCATGATTTGCAGCAATCACCCACGGGCATGAAAAGAAGTCCGTTTTCTCCCCGGCCTCGGAGGTATTTTCACGGTAAAGTCCATCAATACTGCTCAGTGATATATCCTCTTACCGGCATTGACCCTGTTCTTGTTCCCGTTATTATTGTTGTCCATATTTCCAAGCCGTACAGGGGCGCAACGGGTTTCTATGGAACCAGGCCCGAAAATCTCTTGTAATTCCATATGCAACGTATTTTCAACCCTCAGGTTCAGCTCGTCTGGAAGTGCGATTACTGCTTCGGCGGTCCCGGGTATATTTATATGAAGGTATGCCTTGCAGCCCCCGCGGTATCGCCTGAGGATCTCAGACAGACGTTTCAACACGTCCTCGTCTATACCATTAGCATCCGCATGTATGTGCAGGCTCGTAGTCCAGGCTTCTTCAACCCTCTCCATCAAAACAATATCCTCTGCAAGGATCTTTATGGATTGCTCATTCTTTTCAAGCTTACCCAGAACAAAAACCGACTCTCCTTCAGTCAGGAAGCCCGAAACGTTTGCATAGCAGGACGGGAATACCGTCACCTCAATGTCACCGGTCAGATCTTCCAGCTGAAAATACGCCATGGGTTTCTTTGTCTTTGTCATATGAGGTTTCACCTTTCGGATAATACCGCCAATCCTTACGGCTGAACCATCATCATGCATGCCTTCCTTGATGGAGAGAAAATCAGCATTGGCAAATTTTTCCATAAGCTCCTTGTACTTGTCGAGCGGATGGCCGGTAACATAAAATCCTATGGCCTCTTTCTCGAAAGAAAGGAGTGTATCGGTATCCCACTCGGGAAGATCAGGGAGTTTGGGTTCTGCTCCCTGGATTTCAACAGGATCATCCCCGAAAAGAGTCATCTGAGGATCGTTTCGTTCCTTTTGAAGCGACTGCCCGTAGGCCAGTGCGTCCTCTGCTACCGCCATGAGTTGAGCCCTGCGGTAACCTAGCGAGTCAAAAGCGCCCGCCTGGATGAGGCTTTCCAGGACCCTCCGGTTCAGCCTTCTCGAATCGACCCTGGAACAAAAATCAAAGATGGACTTGAAACGTCCAGATTTTCTAGCCTCAAGTACAGCATCTATGGCTGATTCACCTACATTCTTCACTGCAACAAGACC
>CAYVIE010000022.1:0-20172 GCA_964451355.1 uncultured Desulfobacteraceae bacterium | reverse complement strand
GAACCTGATTCTTCCGTTTGATACGGAAAAACCTTTTTCACTTTCATTGATATCAGGCGGAAGTATCTTTATGTCCATATTACGGCATTCGGAAATATACTTCACCACATGGTCCGGTTTGGCCATATCACTTGAAAGAACAGCGGTCATGTATTCGACAGGGTAATGGGCTTTCAAGTAAGCGGTCTGATATGCGACCATAGCATAGGCGGCGCTGTGCGATTTATTGAACCCGTAACCGGCAAAAGTCTCTATATGATGGAACAGCTCTTCAGCCCTTTCCCTGTCAATCCCATTTTTGACACAGCCCTCGACAAACCGGTCTTTCTGGGCGGCCATTATCTCCGGAATCTTTTTTCCCATGGCCTTACGCAGATTCTCAGCCTCGGCCATGGTGAATCCGGCGACCTGGTTGGCGATTTTCATTACCTGTTCCTGGTATATTATAACTCCGAATGTCTCCTTCAGTATGGGCTCTAGCTGGGGAATAAGGTATTGAACCGGCTGGCGGCCGTGCTTTCTGTCAACGTACTGGTTGGCCATTCCACTGTCCAGTGGTCCGGGCCGGTAAAGGGCTACAAGGGCTGTTATATCCTTGAAATTCTCTGGTTTCATCCTGACCAGAAGCTCTTTCATCCCCTTGCTTTCAAGCTGGAACACAGCGCTTGTACGCCCCTCCTTCAGCAGCCTGTAGGTCTTTTCGTCATCAAGATCCAGGTGATCCAGATCCGGGGGCTCCTTGCCCTGCCGCCGTATCAGGTCGAGGGTCATATCAATTATCGTAAGGTTGCGGAGACCAAGAAAATCGAACTTTACAAGCCCGATCTTTTCCACCCGCTTCATATCGAACTGGGTGACTATTTCACCGTTTTTCCCGCTGCACAAAGGAAGGTATTCCACAAGGGGCTTATCTCCAATAACCACGCCGGCGGCATGAGTTGATGAATGCCGGTTCAAACCTTCAAGTGCCATGGATATCTCTATCAACTCCGATATGGTTGGATCCGACTCAACCCTCTGCCCCAGTTTAGGCTCATCTTTCAACGCCTGAGCAAGGGTTACACCGGGCCCTTCGGGCACCATCTTGGCTATCTCGTCCACCACGTTCAACGGTATGCCCAGGGCCCGACCCACGTCCCTTATCACAGCCCTGGCCTTCATTCTTCCATATGTTATTATCTGGGCCACATAATCCTTCCCGCCATAACGCTCGGAAACATAATGAAATACCTTGTCCCTTCCATTGATGCAGAAATCCACATCTATATCTGGCATACTTCCACGGTCAGGGTTCAGAAACCGCTCGAAAATCAGCCCGTAATCCATGGGGTCAATATTGGTTATTCCCAGGCAATACGCCACAAGGCTGCCTGCAGCAGATCCCCTGCCAGGACCGACCGGAATCCGGTTCTTGCGTGCAAAACCTATGAAATCAGAGACTATCAGAAAATAACCGGCAAAGCCCATCTTACGGATAACCCCTATCTCGTAGTCAAGGCGTTTCCTGTAAAGAGTCTCGTCTATCTGCTTGCCGCAGAGGCGGAATTCCTCAAGCCTTGCAGAAAACCCGCTACGTACCCTTTCTTCGAAAATATCCGGTTCAGACGAAGGATCATCCACATTGAAATGGGGAAAATGAAAAGAACTGAGATCGAAATCGATTTCACAGCGCTTAGCTATTTCAAGGGTATTCGACAATACCTCGGGATGATCACGAAACGCATCGTACATCTCCTGAGGCGACTTGAAATACAGCTCACCGCCGCCGAAACGCATCCTGTCGGTATCCGCCATTGTCTTTCCTGTCTGGATACAGATCAGAACCTCATGGGCCCTCTCGTCGCTCCTGTTAAGATAATGGCAGTCATTTGTTGCAACAACAGGAATGGAAAGACGGCGCCCCATGCTGAAAAGCTCAGTGTTGACTATTCGCTGCTTTTCCAGGCCATTGTCCTGAACCTCAAGAAAAAAATTCTCTTTCCCGAAAATCTCCAAAAATTCAGAGGCCGCTTTTTCCGCCCCTGACTTGTCGCCTGCAAGTATCCTGGAGGGGATCTCGCCTTTTATACATGCGGAAAGGGCTATCAGACCGTTCGAATGGGATGATAAAAGCTCCTTGTCTATCCTGGGTTTATAATAAAACCCTTCTATGCTGGCCTTAGTTGCGAGCTTGCACAAATTTTTGTAACCGCTCATGTTCTCGGCCAAAAGGACAAGATGGGTCATTCCCTTCTGATCAGCAGGAGTTCTGTCATGAATGGACCTTGGTGCTACATAGAACTCGCATCCAATGATCGGCTTGATGCCCGCTTTTATGGCCTGGAGGTAGAAGTCCAGGACTCCATACATGTATCCGTGGTCAGTTATGGCGACCGCAGGCATGCCGTATTCGGATGCCCTGGCCAGCAGATCGGGTATACGTATCGCCCCGTCAAGGAAACTGTATTCGGTATGAACGTGAAGATGGACAAACCCGGACTTGTCTTCCATGAATTCACCAGCAAAAGTATAAATTCAAAACGGATAAGAAATTTCCTCCACAAAAATACGAGGACTTCTAATCCAGACTATAATTGGGGGCTTCCTTGGTTATAATCACGTCATGAGCATGGCTCTCACGCAGGCCTGCAGGAGTTATCTTAATGAAACGGGCATTGGTTCTCAGTTCCTCGATATTCCTGCACCCGACATAACCCATACCGGCCCTCAAGCCGCCAACCAACTGGAAGACATTTTCAGCGATGGTGCCCCTGTATGGAACCCTGCCTACTATCCCTTCCGGAACCAGCTTATTGTTGGAGACCTCCTCGCCCTGGTAATAGCGGTCCTTGCTTCCTTCTTGCATGGCTTCAAGTGAACCCATCCCCCTGTAAGCCTTGTAGCTTCTTCCCTGGAATATGATCTTTTCCCCCGGGCTCTCCTCTGTTCCTGCGAACAGCCCTCCTATCATCACGGTATGGGCTCCTGCTCCAATGGCCTTTGTTATATCCCCGGAATACTTGATGCCACCGTCCGCAATGATGGGAATCCCGTATCTATCAGATGCTTTTCGGCATTCCATGATAGCGCTGAGCTGGGGTACGCCCACTCCGGCAACGATCCTTGTTGTGCATATCGACCCGGGGCCTATCCCGACCTTGACAGCATCCACACCTGCCTTCATCAGTGCCTCTGCTCCCTCCTCGGTGCCGACATTACCGGCTACCAGATCTATATCTGGGAAATCAGACTTCAATTTCTTAACAGCATTTATAACATTGGCGGAATATCCGTGCGAAGTATCTATAAGAAGAACATCCACACCGGCCTCGACAAGAGCGGAGGCCCTTTCAGCCATATCCGGTCCTACTCCTACTGCCGCTCCCACTCTAAGCCGGCCGAGATCATCCTTGGCTGCATAGGGGTACTGCCGTACCTTTTCAATGTCCTTGATAGTGATCATTCCGGTAAGCCTACCCGCAGAATCGACAACGAGAAGCTTTTCTATCCTATGAGCATGAAGGAGTTTCTTCGATTCCTCCAGGTTTATTCTTTCTGACACCGTTACAAGGTTTTCCTTGGTCATAACTTCTTCGACCTTTTTATCAAGGTCTGTTTCAAAACGCAGATCCCGGTTTGTTACTATCCCGACAAGGCGGCCGTCCTTTGTAACAGGAACGCCGGATATATGGTAAGTCTGCATCAGCTTGAGGACCTCGCGGATGGGAACATCGGGCTGGGTTGTCACTGGATCAATGATCATACCGCTTTCCGATTTCTTTACTCTACGGACCTCACGGCACTGCCTGTCTATGCTCATGTTTCGATGGATGAAACCTATCCCTCCCTCTCTGGCCATACTTATGGCTGTTCTTGCCTCCGTAACAGTATCCATGGCCGCACTAAGCAGCGGAATACTCAACCTGATCTTCCTTGTAAGTTGTGTTCCAGTGTCTACATCTCCGGGCAGAACCTCGGAATAACCAGGCAAAAGCAGAACATCATCAAATGAATAAGATTCTTCCAGCACTTTTTTCATAATCTCTTCCTCCCAAGACCACCATGTTAAAACATGGCCTATGTTAAAGTCGAGTTGACAAGCATACTTTCAAAATGACATAAATTCTTAAATCAAAGCTTGATTAAACCGCACGGCTTTGTTTACAGGCCTGCCTGTATGCCAATACCGAATGCATCTCCCCCAGTAAGATTTGGGGTACGAATCTTATATATATTATATAATGAATATAATGATAATAGCGTTATATCCTGCGGGACATCCGCCCGGGATGAAGTGTTCATATCAACCAAATTATCGAATGAAAGGTGACACAGGATGCTTATTTCAGTCAACCCGGAAAATCCTCAGCCACGGCTTATAGCCCGTGCAGTGGAAATCCTTAAAAAAGGCGGAATAATCGCCTATCCTACAGATACTTTCTACGGTATCGGTTGCGATATAATGAATAAAAAAGCTATTGAAGCGGTATATAAACTAAAAAAACGGGATCCCAAAAAGCCCTTCAGCTTTATTTGCGCTGACCTGAAAAACATAAGCGACTATGCCAAAGTAACCAATTATGCTTATAAAACAATGAAACGGCTCCTTCCGGGTCCTTATACATTCATACTTGAAGGGTCAAAACAGGTACCCAAGATCATGCTGACAAAAAGAAAAACAGCCGGTATCCGTGTTCCTGACAATAAAATCTGCCATGCCCTTGTCACGGGTCTTGGCAACCCCATAATATCCACCAGCGCTGCCACCCCTCAAGGGGAATTGTTCGATGACCCATCCTTGATACATGATTATTTCGGACACGCCATAGATATGGTTATTGATGGAGGCCCGGTTGTAAACAGGCCATCGAGTGTCATATCATTGATAAACGATGAACCCGAAATTATCCGTGAGGGGATAGGTCCTGTAGACATTTTCAAGACTTCCTGAAATTCGGCGTCACAATGCTGATAGGCGAAATCCTGAATCCATGACGGAAAATAAACTGAGCTTTACCGTGAAAACACCTCCGGAGCCGGTATGAAAAACAGCTGTGTTTTTGTGGCCGGGGATGATCGCGGTTAATCATGATAAGATAACGAGTCCGTCAGTGTTTACAGCAAGATGGAATGATAAATAATTTTTCATCTTAAATAAATAAACCGCCCTTCGGGGCGTTTTACCGCACTCCATTTTGCTTTGCCTGCCACCTGCTGGTATAGCCTACTATTATGGGCAGGTGACCTTTGTTCATCTGACATAAAGGAAAACGCTCACGGATCCAGGAAAAAAATTTTTTCGCGTAACCGCCCGGTTCCTTTATTATACGAGTATCATTGAAAAGGATCTCACCGTGGATTGCGACCAGGCAATCCCGCCATCACCAGGGAGCCTCCATCCCATGATCGTGCCCGTAATTCCGTGAAAACCTTTGCTACAGCCTTGCCTACACCCTCCATGAATCTGTCAAAATCAAACCAGCCTTTTTCAGGCGGATATACAGGGACCACCTCGCGTGTCTCCCCGGCAAGCTTCCCTGCCCAGTCAAGGGCGTCTTCAAAGTTCCCAATGCGGTCCACAAGACCGTATTCAAGGGCTTTTTCACCGGGGAAAATCCTGCCATCAGCTATCTTAGCTACCTTTTCACGATCCATCCCCCTGCCCTTTGCAACGTCATTAATAAACTGTCCATGGACAGTATCAACAAATTCCTGCAAAAGCATTCTTTCCTTCTCCGTCATTTCTCTGACAGGAGAACCAATGTCCTTGAACTCACCGCTTTTGATCACCACCGGAACAAGCCCGATCTTATCAAGCAGCTCTTCGAAATTGGCGTATTCTATAATAACCCCTATACTTCCAGTCACTGTTCCAGGATTACACATTATTCCACTTGCAGCAGATGCTATATAATATCCTCCTGAAGCAGCAACTGAAGCCAATGAAGCAACAACCGGCTTTTTCTCCCTTGTCTTTCTGATTTCCCGGTAAATCTCCTGGGAAGGCCCAACAGCCCCTCCGGGTGAATCGATACGCACGACAATGGCCGATATATCCTCATCGTTTCCAAACATCTTGATATCCGACAGTATCTCGTCTGATTCAAGTATAGGCCCTGAAATCTCTACTATACCTATCCTGGCTCCTGATGTAAAAAAAGAGCGATTCTGTTTCCATGCGCCCAGCATATTAGTAATGATCGAAGTCAAGCTTAGGATTGCGGTGAAAACCAGTATAAAAAACAGATAGGGATGATCCTTACGGAAAGCCATTTTATCTCTCCTTTTGCCTTACCAGGCTTGCAGCAGATTTGAAAAGGAACAACCTGTCAGCCCGCTGCTGTCTGCCCACTGGCAGGGGCGGTAAAACCACCTGAATCCGTAAGTGCTCGCCCAGGCCCCAGATATGCGAAGACATCCGTTCGATAATAATCCACCATATCGAACGGTTGCCGACTGGCAAAACGGTGTGCCAGCTATCGCCCGGTGAGCGCACGAAGTCCCAGAGAAACCCAGGCGCTGTTTACTCTTAACCCCCTAATGATAATTTTTCCGTGAAAACTCATCCAGAGCCGGGGTGAAAGACAGCATTGCTTTCATGCCCTGAGGTGATTGCTGCTAATCATGAAAGTTTATGAAAATCCACCAGTTCATGTCACGGATTCAGGAGCCACCCTTACTCGATACGCGACTAAAATGTTTCAGGCAGGAAAATCATTGCCCAATGATAAAAAAAGATTCGAGCCGGACACCACACAAATAACAAAAAGACCGGCGGTTTTTGACATACAAGGCGCTCCTTATATATCTCGGACTCCGCCGGTCTTTTCTAATTAACTCGATCTTTCAGATACTTCTATATTAATCGGAATTATCTTTGTCCTTGATATCTGCTTCTGGCCCTGATCCTGCAGCTTCACTATCCGATACCGGAGGGGCGGTCTCCTCTTTGTCTTCCGCATTATCTTGAACAGGAGCATCCTGGGAAACAACGGCCTCTTGCTTGTCCTCTTCAACAGTGTCTGCAGCCTCCCCGGATTGATCATTCAATCCTTCGGGAGTTTTATCATCAGCCAAAGCCTCATCCATTGCGGTTTCTTCGGTTGCAGCTTCTTTTGCAGCGGTCTCGGCTCTGACCTCAGCTTTTTTCTGATCCTGTTCCAGCTTCTCCTTGAGGTTCTCTTTCAAAATCTCTCCAAGACTTGAGGGGGCGGGATCTGCCTGACTTACATATTCCTTAAGGATCTCCTTTTCGTCCTCAATGTCGACGCGGCGTATCGACAGACCTATTCGCCTCTCGCTTGGATTTATATTTATGATTCGCGCTGTAACCGAATCGCCCCTATTGTACATACCGACGGGTGTTTTTATTTTTTCACGGCTGATCTCAGACACATGCACCAGCCCCTCTATCCCTTCTTCTATCTCGACAAAAATACCGAAATCTGTAACGTTTGTGACAGTGCCGTTGACAACCGTACCCACGGGATAGCGTTCCGACAGGGTCTCCCACGGATCAGGCGTTAGCTGCTTGATTCCAAGAGAAAAGCGTTCGGTATCCTTGTTGATATCGAGAACCTTTGCCCTGACAAGGTCACCCTTCTTGTAAATATCGGCGGGGTGGCGCACACGTTTTGTCCATGAAATGTCAGATATATGGACAAGGCCGTCTATATCATCATCAATACCGATAAATATACCAAAATCGGTTATGTTTTTAATCTTCCCTTCTATGATCGATCCAATGGGATACTTTTCTCCTATGGTCTCCCAAGGATTCGGCGTGGTCTGCTTCATACCCAGGGAGATCCTGCGGCTTTCGGGCCTGATATCAAGAACGACCGCTTCGACTTCGTCTCCCACGGAAACCATCTTGGATGGATGGCGGATCTTCCTGGTCCATGACATCTCAGAGACATGGATCAATCCTTCTATCCCTTCTTCAACCTCCACGAATGCCCCGTAATCAGTCAGACTAACGACCTTGCCTGTCACACGGGAGCCAACAGGATACTTTTCAGCAGCGTATGACCACGGATCCGGGACAAGCTGTTTCATGCCGAGCGAAACCCTCTCTTTTTCCCGGTCAAAGGAAAGTATCTTTACTGTTATGGTATCCCCGACCGAAAAAAGATCAGCCGGATGCTTAACCCTTCCCCATGAAATATCAGTAATATGAAGGAGGCCGTCTACTCCGCCGAGATCAACAAAAACACCGTACTCGGTGATGTTCTTAACGGTTCCCTCCATCACCTTGCCTTCTTCGATGGCGGCAAGGGTTTCAGCTCTCATCTTTTCGCGTTCTGCTTCAAGGATTACGCGCCTCGACAGAACGATGTTGTTGCGCTTGCGATTGAATTTGAGAATCTTGAAATCATAAGTATTTCCCACAAGATCATCCAGATTGCGCAAAGGCCGGATATCAGCCTGGGAACCAGGGAGAAAGGCCTGAACCCCCACATCCACGGAAAATCCGCCCTTGACCCGGCTTGTGACAAGCCCCTTGACTGTCCCATCGGCATCGTGGATCTCTTTTAAGGCATCCCATACCTTCACCTTGGCGGCCTTCTCTTTGGAAAGGATGAGCCTTTCATCCTCCTCGTCCCACACCTCAATCATCACCTCGACAGTGTCCCCAACAGAGGCAGTGATATTACCTTCCTCATCCATGAACTCCTGTATCGGAATCAGTCCTTCTGATTTGTATCCCACATCCACAAGGACATGATCCCTGTCCATGGAAATTATGCGCCCCTTGACGACCTCTCCTTCCTCATACTGCTTGAGATCGTCATACATCTTGAGAAGATCTTCCATCCCCAAGTCTTCGAGGGATTCTTCCCCGTCCATTTCCTCAGGCGCGCCTGCGTCAGTCTCAGGCACCATTTCATCGACCTCCTGTTGTGAAACCCTGTCTTCTGTTAAATTGTTCATAAAAAGTTTAACCCCCTTTGTATAATATCCCTTCCCGCACAAGGAGAAGGGTAAATATAAATTTTTTTATATAATTGTTTCTTGTTAAAAAAACAAGAAAAAAATGAGCTCAGCACATATATCTATTGATATATTCAAGCATCTTATCCACAACCTGATCCACGGAAAGTCCGGTGGAGTCGATAATCACAGCGTCCTGGGCAGGAATCAGGGGGGCCACCTGCCGCCTTGAATCATTCTCATCCCTTTTGCGCATCTCAGCCTCAACCTCTTGCAGTGTCTGGCGTCCCCCTAACTCAGCATGCCTCCTTCTAGCTCGAGTCGACAGATTCGCCGTCAGGAAAAATTTCACATCAGCATCGGGAAAAACCACTGTTCCCATGTCACGCCCCTCGAAAACCGCGGCTTTATTCCTGCCTAATTCGCGTTGAAATCCAAGCAGTGCCTTGCGGACAACAGGCCTTGCGGAAACAGCGGATGCAAGCATTGTTATCTCGGGCGTCCTGATTTCATCGGTTATATCCCGGCCGTTGCAAATCAATCTCAACCCATCATTGGATTCCTTGAAATCAAGAGTTATCCCTGCACACAATCTTTCCAGCGCACTATCGTCTGACGGGGAGATTCCATTTGCTGCCACCTGGTGGGCTATCCCCCGGTACAGGGCGCCCGTGTCGATATAACGATAGCCGAGTCTGCTGGCAAGCTCCTTGCTCACCGTGGTCTTACCAGCACCGGCGGGCCCGTCTATGGTTATCAAAAGTGGCGTAACCTTGTTTTCCTTTCTTATCCTTACTTTACCCATAGCAATCAATATTCCCCTTTGCGCCCGGCAATCACCTTAAACGCAGCATCAAGAAACCTGTTATTCTCATCCCTGGTTCCGGCATTGATCCTTATGCAGCCTGGAAAACCATATGAAGCCATTGACCGAACAATCACTCCGTATGCCAGCATTTCTTCAAACACCTCGTCCGCATCCCGGCCCGTATCAACAAGAAAAAAATTAGCCTGTGTGGGGTAATGCCTGATCCCTAGCTGATCCAATCTTTTCTTGAGATAATCGATCTCCCCTTGTACATGCGAAACCGTCTTCTCCATGAAGCCTATGTCGTCTAAAGCAGCACAAGCCGCTGCCTGGGCAAGGGAATTGACGTTAAAAGGCTGCCTTACCTTGTGGAGAATTCCCGCTATCTCCTCCGGCATTACACCGTAGCCCACCCTTACACCCGCAAGCCCATAAGCCTTGGAAAATGTACGCAAAACAACCACCATGCGATCCTGTGTACAAAAATCAAGCCCCCGCGCACATTCAGGATCCCGGACGAATTCTATATAGGCTTCATCCAAAACGACCACGACTTCCTCGGGCACGCTTTCGAGAAACGATTCGAAATCTCTTTTTGAAAAAGCATGCCCTGTCGGATTCAACGGGTTGTTCAAAAAGAGAATCTTTGTCCTGTCATCAATCGCGGAAAGCATCCCATCAAAATCAACCGCCATCTGTTTCAAAGGGACCTTGACAGGGACAGCTCCAGCAGCTTTTGTCATGATTTCATACATCAAAAAAGCCGGTTCAGTCATGACTGCCCTGTCTCCGGGCACGAGAAAAGCCCTGGCCAGCATACCGATCAGTTCGTCCGACCCGTTACCGAGCACGATCATTTCCGGGCTCACACCAAGATGACGGGAGATTTTCATGGTCAACTCATATCCCCTGCCATCAGGATACCTGTGAATACTCGACAGAGCCTGCTTAACCGCATTAAGGGCGGCTGGTGACGGCCCCAATGGGTTCTCGTTGGACGCCAGTTTAACAGCATCAGCCACCCCTGACTCCCTTGCCAACTCTTCCACTGGCTTGCCAGGTTTGTATGGCGCTATATCCTTTATCCACTCAGGAACATCGATTTTCATTTCTCTTCTCCCGGGCATGACCATAACCTGAATCCATGACATAATATATTGTCGCAAAAAATATTATATTTTCAACAAATTGCCACTAAAAAGCAGAATAACTATCCTCCCGAATCCCCAGTCATGAAGTCGGCTCTCTTTCCTGTTCATGGACTGGACGGGTTTTCCACCTCCTATGCACCCAGAACCACTGGCATGGATACCTCAAGACCATCGCTTCGATGGCACGATTGTAGTTCCTGGTGTTCACAACCAATTCCTTTTCCCTGTCATGCTGGGGCCACCAGGGGATCTCCCGGCCGATCTCAATGCGAAAACCTTTTTGTGTCCTGATGCAAAAAATCGGCAGCACTGCAGCCCCGCTGAAACCGGCCAGAAGTGCGAGACCTTTGTTGGTGCATGCCGGATGACCGAGAAAATCCACGAAGACACCGGCCTTTCTGGTTGTATTTTGATCAAGCAATATCGCTACAACTCCGTTCCGGGATAAATTCCTGATGACATCAACAACCGCCTTTTTCTTTTTTGCATAAAGTTCGACACCGAATCCACCGCGATAGACCTTGAAGAATCTATCCATAGGTCTGAAATCGAATGGCCGGTAAACCGCCCCGCTATCATAACCGAATTCATGCATTGCAGCCGGAATCATCTCCCAGTTGCCGAAATGGGCGGTCAGAACAAGACAACCATGTCCCTTGGCAAGGGCTCTGTCCAGGCGCCATTTTCCATGTATGGAAAAGTACTTCTCGATCTTTTCCTGTGTCATACCGATACTCCAACCAATCTCAAATGGTATGGCCGCTATATTGCAAAAAACTTCCTTAGCAAGAACCAAGGCATCCTGGTCAGAAAGCTTATCACCATATACCATCTTAAGGTTATCACAAGCTACTTTCCTGTGGCGGGAATCCAGGGCGAACCATAATTTCCCTAAAATACGCCCGGCAGCCCTCCCGGTTTTCAGGGAAAAAAGCCCCAAAAACCTAAAACTCCAGTATATCATTTTATATAATAATGATTCGACAAGCCTCGGCATCCCCATTTCCATCCCTTAATTATAAATGATATACAATAATATCCCTGTTAGACTTAACTGATAACGTTCCATATCTGATTTTTTTTCGTATATTATTTCCGGAGGAGTCACCCCGTCCTTTTCAGCTCTAAACATGTATGATAGATTTTACCGTAACAAGCCAATTTTCATGGAGTTAGCAAATCCAGAGATTCTATATGTTTGGCGCTGTGCATATAACCTTTTTTTCTGAACATATCAACATGCCGAACCCTGAAAAACGCAAAGCCAATTAAAAAAAGACTTCAAAAAACCATCTGCCTGGATATTGCAAAACATCTCCTTGATACCACGCTATCCTGGAGTCTAAAGATTGTTTTATTTCGCCTTTTCTCCTATTCTTTATCTTATCCTATTCTTTATTTTATAATATGCGCGCAATACGGTCCGGCTGCGCCATGTTTCCGCGGTTATTCATTATGACCCGAATCCGTGACTGAAACATCATTTTCAATCACGGATTCAGGTCCAGGATGAATATTTGCAGCAAGGAGAGCACATGCAAATTGCAGTCATAGGAAGCTGGGACGAAAATATAAATTTGTCAATAAGAGAGACGGCCTTTGAGGTAGGACGCCTGATTGCAAAACGTGGGGACATACTTTTAACGGGCGGTTCCCTGGGTGTCATGGAAGCGGCAATGGCAGGTGCGAAATCTGTAAACGGTATAACCGTTGGTTTTATTCCCGGAGAATCAGCAAAGGCTTACCCGTATCTGGGCAGGTATATCGATATTAATATTATAACGGGCGCCTGTGAAGCCGCAAAAATCGTCCCCCTTGTGCTTTCTGCAGACGGCCTGATCGCCATAGCAGGAGGCGCCGGCACACTTATGGAGATTTCAATTGCATACTCGCAGGCAAAACCCATAGTAGTAATACCTGTAGAAGGTTACATCTCTCAAAGACTTGATGCAATTCTTGAAGAGGGATACCTGGATCACAGAAAAACAATAAAAATTCATATTTCAGATAGCCCTGGCGAGGCTGTTGAAAAACTCTATCTATACATGGGGAAAAACAAGACACGGAGGGCATGATGTACAAGGAAATCGCTGTTGAAAGGGAAGACGGAATAATGGTGATACGGTTTGACCGGCCAGAGGTTATGAACTGTATCGGTCCGGTAACCCACGAGGAACTAATCGATGCATGGCGCTGTTTCAAGGAAGATGACACAGCCAAGGTGGCGATAATAACCGGAACAGGAACAGAGGCCTTTTGCGCCGGCGGGGATTTAAAGGCGGGGTCCGCAATTGTGTCCGATGATCCCATGGAGATCGCAGCACATGCAAGCGGTAACCGCCCCGGATACCTCGGCCCGAGCCGTTGGACAGACATCTACAAGCCGATCATTGCCGCCATAAACGGTATAGCCTACGCCGGCGGTCTTGAATGGGCCTGCTTCGCGGATATCAGGATCGCAGAAGAACACGCAACTTTCGGGGTAACCTGCAGGAGATGGAACATCGGCTTAGCAGATGGCGGAACTCAGCGGCTTCCACGTATCATCGGCCTTGGAAGGGCCATGGAACTTATTATAACGGGCAGAGTGATAGACGCAAAAGAAGCATATGAAATAGGACTTGTAAACGAAATCGTGCCTAAAGGCGAATCTCTGCAAAGGGCGATGGAACTTGCCAGGTTCATATGCAATCTGCCGCAGCCGGCCATAAGGACCGACAAGGAAGCCGCATTGAGAGGCTTCGGGCTTCCATTGGATGAAGGGCTGAAGATAGAAGCGCAATGCTTTAACCGTTCAATTTTTGCGCCTGAAACTTCAGAAGGCCTGATACGTTTTTTAAAAAGAGACCATCCAGACAGGCGCCCGGAAGCCCCCCCGTCAACACCGGGACTTTCAAGGCCGAAAAAAAAGACTGTTCCAGAAAATCAATAACGGGAAATCCAAGTCAAAGAATCATTCCGGTTTTTCTTGCCTTATCCAATAAACAATAGCCAAAGGTTCAAACACTCTTTCACCATCAAAACACCTCCGGGAGGCATGTGCATAAACTGCCATATTTTCAAACCTGGAGGAGATCGCCGCTGATCATGACAGATTATGGTGCCAGATAAAAACATGATTAAGTTAAACATGCACCACTTACGCTTTTTTGTTTAACATACTGAATTTATAATTTATTATTTTTAATAAATTATATTAAATTTAACATTGACATCAGGTATTTTTTAGTTTAGAGGAAAACATCGTTTAACATAATTAATTGTTATCATCAGCACAAAAGATATTCATTACCGAAGCCAGTGTGTGAAATAATTTAAATCGTTCATCCGTAAAGGGGGAGTTTCAACATGAAAAGAAAACTGTTTTTAACCATATGCATCGTTCTTGTCTGGTCTGTATGTGCATTCGCCCTTGGCTCTGCACCACCGCCGCCACCCGCATACTCAGGTGACCCGATGTTTGAAAGGTATGTCGCCATTGGGGACAGCCTGACGCATGGATTTCAAAGCGGTGCTGTAGATGAAACACGTCAGCCCAAGGCCTATGCATCCCTGGTAGCGCAGAAAATGGGTACCGACTTCAATCTTCCTTTGCTCAAGTTCCCTGGATACCTGGTAAACATAGAAGATGTCCTCAAAGGCAACATAGCATGGTGGCAATATTACTATCCCCTGATCGGCGGTAAGAGAGTCGATGGTTACGACGACCAGGATACCATAAACAACTTCGGCATTACCGGCGCTGCAATTCATGACTGTGAAAATACCTCGGGTTCCGCCGGTGGATTCTATAAGCTTGTTCTTTCCCCTGACGGGGCCCCGGCAATGGATCAGGCGCTTTCCAGAAACCCCACATTTGTCAGTTTCTGGCTAGCTAACAACGACGTACTCGGGGCAGCTCTCTATTGCGATCCAGGAAAGCTCACACCCATTGAGAACTTCAGGGCTGATTTCCAGGCATGCGCTCAAAGACTCGAGGCCAATTGTGTTGAAAACGGAGGAAGCATCCAGGGTATTGTGATGGTGAACGTACCGGATGTTACAGCTATAGCCTATTTGAAGGAAATTGACGAACCCGGCTTTCCGGCAGGATCGATGAATCCATTTTGGATGATCCGGCCCAGCGACGATCTTTACTTAAGCCCTGATGACATTGCTGTTATACAGCAGCGGGCGGCCCAGGTAAACCAGGAGATAGAATATACAGCTCTTGCCAATGGCTGGGCCTTTGTTGACGCAAACGCCGTATTCAATGAAATCGCCCTTTATGGGCATGACTTGAAAGATTCCACAGGTGTGCCCGCGGGACAGATCATAATCACTTCCGATTATCTAGGCGGTCTCTTCTCCCTGGACGGGGTTCACCCGTCGATCACGGGGCATGCCGTAGCGGCCAATTACATAATTGATGCCATAAACATGACATTCGGAAAAAACTTGGCTCCGGTGGATGAAATCGCAGCCGCCCAAGGTGACTCCCTTTTCCAGGATCCAGTTGATCCAAGAGATTATCTTGATGGATGGGTGGCTGATGCTATTTACTTTGCTGTGGAAATTTTCATGTAACCGCTCTCTACCAGGGAGAAAAATACATCTGTGATAATTGTCGAAACAGATTTAAGGATAACTTAAAAGAATTACGATCACAAAAAGAAGCTGCACAGGGAAAAGACTTTCCCCGTGCAGCTTCTTTTTGTATTAATAAAAAAACGTTAAAGTCCATTATTCAAGAAGTATACACATCCAATTTCCAAGGATGAAAAACATGACAAACAAACAGATACCTGTCACGGTTATAATTATTGTGGTGGTGATAGCTGCCGTTGTCATTGCAGGGACATGGATATGGACAACCAAACCGGAACCACCGGCAACCGTGGAGTATGCCCGACGGCATCCGCCCATGGAGGCAACAAAAAATTTCATAAAGGGGAACAAGCCTGAGCATAGCATCAATGTTAACCAGCAAGAAGAATCATCACGGGAGTCAAAGCCAGATGATCAGGCAAAAACAGACCACAACAATGGATTTCGCGAAAACTTGTTTATGGAAAATCAAAGAGAGATAGCAAGGATGAAAAAGGCCCTCCCGGGAAACATATGGATACCCGAAGATCCCAGGTCAGGAAGGAACGAAAACAGGGCAAAGTCCTTGAAAAAAGCCATCCTCCTTTCGGACAAGATAGCAAAAGGGAAAGCCACCCCCGAAGAAAAAGCAGAATACTACAAGCTGAAAATCAAAGCGGCCCGCGACAGGATAGATATCATTGAATACATACAGGAAAGAACACAGGAACTGTCGGCCAGAAACAATAAAACCTATCTGACCGAGGATGACATAATAGCCGGTAAAAAAGCCGTAGCTGATCTGGAAAAGAAAATCGAAAACTATCGCCTCAAACTTGAAGAGGCTCTCCAAAACATGAAAGAAGAATGAACATGCCACGACAGGTATCACGGATCATCTGCGACTCGCAAGGCTCCAAGCACATTTTCTACCGTTTTTTTTTCGTATTATTTCTTGCAGCAACATTCATCTGCTTACCTGATAATACTTACCCCCAGGACAAGCAATCCCCCACATCACTCTATTACAAGTGGATAAAAAACGGCTCCCGGTCTCTGCCCGAGGTGAGAAATGCGCTTTCCAGCCCGGATTGGCATATAAGAACCCACGCACTTCTAGCTCTTGGAAAAATAGGCGAGCCTTCTGATATTCCGAGGATTCTGTCACGACTCGATAATGATCCTAACGTAAATGTCAAAAACTGCGCCATTGCTGCGCTCGGGGATATGAAAGCGAAGCAGGCCGTGCCCTTACTGCTATCCATGCTTAATAGAACAGCAGACTCAAAAGCACGTCCTCCATGGCCTTACCCCAGGACAGATATCATAATAGAGTCTTTGGGGAAAATCGGAGATAATAGAGCGACAATTCCCCTTTGCAAAATCCTTCTTTCTTCAGGGTCTGAGCAGATCAGAAGGAAAGCCAAGGATGCTCTTACAGCCATCGGTGATCCAAGGGCGGCTGATTTGCTGATCTCCGCCTTTCACAAAAATAAAAAGAAATTTCCCGCTGTCGAGGCTGCATGGGTTATATCATTATCAAACTCCGCCGATGCAGAAGATTTTCTGCTCGAACTCTTTTTGGACCCGGATCCAAGGGTGAAAAACGCCGCTGCAATCGGGCTGGCGCATTGTGGAACAGCAAAATCGGTCCGGATTTTGACAAATGAATTCGCCTGCGCAGATTCCTACCTGAGAAAGAATATTTCCGATGCCTTGGTGGCAATCGATGATGAATCAGAAATACCTGTGCTTTGCTCCTTCCTTTCATCCAAGGATACCGCTGTAGCCATGGATGCTGCATCAATACTCTCGCGACTTAGTTCTCCAAAAAGCGGGACGGCTGTTTTCAAGATATTTGCTTCCGATCCTCGAACAAATGGGCCTGCAGCAGTAGTTCTGGGAAGAAAAAAAGTGACAAAAGCCATATGGCTTTTACGAAAACGACTCAAAGATGTAAATATGAGCGGAAGAAATGAAATGGCCGAGGCCCTTGGAAGGCTGGGAGACAAAGATTCGATTCCCCTTCTTATCAGGCTCGCTCAAAAAAACGATCCGTCGTGTAGCAGAGGCGCAATCATAGGCCTTGGCGAGCTTGAAGCGGTTGAATCGGTCCCGGTTCTCATTGATCTTTTAAAGCAAGGAAACCTCGTGCTTCTCCCGGATTTACTATATTCCCTCGGCAAGATAGGAGATAAACGCGCAGTTAAACCAATAATCGAGGTCCTGTATGAATCCGGCATGTCTAATCCCCTGGCCTTTGGCCTGGCACTGGCGCAGATCGGCGGAAATGATGTAGCTGACTTCATTCTGGCCAATGCGAAAAGCCTCATACCCAAAAGACGCAGGCTGGCATCATTCATGTTACTCAAATCCAGCGGAAAAGAGATGATTCCTGTTTCCATAGAACTTTTAACCTCGAATGATCCTGATATAAAAAATGCGGCGATCACTGCTCTTTCCAGGATATGTGGAAAGAAATTTAATTCGATCGAGGAATGGCGAAACTGGTGGAACAGTCAAAAAAGAGGACCAGAAGTTCAGGATTGACAAGACAGGACTAATCTTGCAAAAATGCCTGTAAAGAACCAGCTGTTAATCCCCAAAAACACCTCCACGCAGAAAGGATCCCGCCATGCAGACAATCGTCAACATCAGCCTGGGCCCGAAAAATGATGACTACGATTTCACCTGCAAGTTCATGGGCAAAGAATTCAGGATTCTTCGCTATGGAACTGATGGCGACGTGGAGACCGCGTCTGCTCTTCTTGAAGACTGGGACAAAAAAGCAGATGCGCTCGCCATCGGAGGGATAAAACATCCTTACACGATCGGCCCACCGGGTATGATCGAGGAGCAGACAAAACAACTCTACTCTCTGAAAAAGCGGCTCAATACTCCGTGTGTGACGGGAGATACCCTTAGAACGGTATGCCAGGAATGGAGCATCAGGCATATACAATACACGGAAGGAAACAACTTCTTTAACAATGCGAAAGTCCTCTTTTTTTCCGGTATGATTAACGCGGCGATTGCCAAGGCATTACACGAATACACAGATAACCTTCTTTTCGCCGACCCGATCCTTGAGCATGGCATACCAAAATTCTTGACGTCCATAGACGACCTGTTGCTCTATGCCAGGCAACTCCATTCCGCGCTCCAATGGGTACCAAGCAAGCGTTTTTCTGAATTTGCAGTTCCATTGAGATCTTATAATCACTTTCTTATTCAAAGGGCGGCAAGACAGGCCCAAGTGGTAGTGATCCCTTATTTCAATTTTCACAGTTACCTGGATCTTTGCAGTATCAAGGAACTAGACGGCAAAATCGTGATCACTTCGACAGCTTACGATGACAGGATCGAACGGTTGAGAAACCTGGGCGTCTCCATGATCATCGACACCACACCGAAAATGTTGGAAAAAGTTGTGGGTATAGGTGTCCTTGAAGCGATGATCATGCTTGCCCTTGGCAAGGATCCTGACACCCTTACCAGGGAGGATCTGCTTGAAGCCATAACAGAGCTGAGGATGAACCCCAGACAGATATATCCCCGCGGAGAAAAAAGGCGTGTAAACAGGTTCGCATTTGTTGTTCATCCGTTGACACAGGATTATTTGAAAAAAATCAAGCCAATACGCTGGATCTCAGATATAGCCCCCAGGGGAACCATGGATTTCATTGAAAAGCTCATGGCCTATTCACCGCCTTTCGTTTACTCAAAGGTCACCGGGATACGTTCCCCCCAGGGGGTAGAGGCCGAGGGATGGTTGATTGCTATCGGCGCTACACCTCAGCAGATGGTTTCCCATCCTCCTGAATTCATAAATGCAAGGCTTTTGAAAGCTGCAAAAATAGCAAAAAGCCTGGGGGCCCAGATACTCGGCCTCGGAGCGCTGACAAAAGCCATGGGGGATGCAGGGGTTACCGTGGCGAAATTTGCTGAAATCCCTGTAACCACGGGTAACAGCTACAGCGCGTCAGCCGCCTTGTGGGCCGCTGCCGAGGCGGTAAGGCGCATAGGGCTTATCCCGCCAGGCAAGGGCAAGAAACTAAAGGCAAAAACCATGGTCATAGGTGCGACAGGGTCGGTTGGATCAGTTTGCAGTAAACTACTTGCCACGGCTTTTGAGGAAGTTTACCTGGTCGACATCCATGACGCAAAACTCCTTGCACTTCGGGAATCCATCGAACACGAAATAGAAGATGTCAATGTTACAATCACAACCAGGGCTGAAAAATATGTCCCTGATATGGATCTCATAGTAACAGCGATCTTTCAGCCCGGGGGCAAGATAATAGACATGGAAAAAGTGAAACCCGGATGCGTAATAACCGATGTGAACCGCCCCCTCAACTTTACCCTCAAAGACGCAAAAAAAAGGCCAGATGCTCTTATCATAGCATCTGGTGAGATAACGCTGCCGGGGGAACCCGAAATGAAGGATATCGGGCTTCCGCCGGGCGTGGCCTATGCAAGCCTTGCCGAAGTAATAGTCCTGACTTTGGAAGGTCGCTTTGAAAACTTCTCTCTGGGCAGGGAAATTAAATGGGAAAAAGTGAGTGAAATATATAAACTAGGTCTGAAACACGGAATGAAGCTTGCCGCGATATCCGGACTTAAGGGGGTGATAACTGACGCAGACTTTGCAAGGGTGAGGGAACTTGCAAAAGCAAAACTAGCCCAAGTTTAACAGGTAGTTTTTAAAAAGCTGTAATATCAACCTGTTGC
>CAYVIE010000021.1:13893-26458 GCA_964451355.1 uncultured Desulfobacteraceae bacterium | reverse complement strand
CAAATGGCGGGGGAGGGGAAGCCCTCCCCCGTCTCGTAAAAAAGCGTTTTTCGCTTTTTTACGAGATCATCATAGATGACTTTTATTCAATGCCATATCTTTTCATCTTGCGCCACAGGGAGACCCGGTCGATCCCCATCAGCTTTGCAGCAGCCGATTTGTTTCCCCGGCATCTTTCGAGCACCCATTTTATATATTTTTTTTCCTGTTCTTCAAGGGTCGGTATCTTTGATGGATTGCGGCGATACGTTTCTATTTCCACCGTGATAAGGTCTTCGGGCAGGTCGTCCGCCGTTATGACTGGACCGGCTGCAAGGGCCACGGCCCGCTCGATAACGTTTTCAAGTTCGCGCACGTTGCCCGGCCATGTGTATTCCTTTAGAAGCGCCATTGCGCCGGGATCGATTCCGGTTATCTCTTTGCCCATGGCCTTTGCTTTCTGTTCGAGAAAATGAAGGGCAAGAAGCGGTATGTCGCCGGCACGTGCTGAAAGCGGTGGTATCTCTATGGTGATGACGTTCAGGCGGTAGAAAAGGTCCTGCCTGAAACGGCCGCGTTCTATCTCTTTTTTGAGGTCCCTGTGCGTGGCTGCTATGAAGCGGACATCGGTGGATATGGGTTTTGTGCCTCCCACGCGGAATATCACCTTCTCCTGTATCGCCCTCAGGAGTTTGACCTGCATGGTGGGCGGCATATCTCCTACCTCGTCCAGGAAGACCGTGCCGCCATTGGCTGTTTCGAGGAGTCCTTTTTTTTCATTCTGAGCACCTGTGAACGCCCCTTTTTCATGCCCGAAGAGCTCGTTTGCCATCAGTTCCTCGGTGAATGACCCGCAGTTGAATGCCACAAAAGGCTTGTCAGCCCTGGGGCTGAGTTCGTGTATGGCCCTTGCAACGAGCTCCTTGCCTGTTCCGCTTTCCCCCACAACAAGAACGTTGGTGTCGGTCGGGGCTATGCGTGTTATGGTCTTTTTCAGGGCAATGACGGTGCTGTCGTTTCCTATGAAGAACGGCACCTCTCCCGGAGCCTTGAGCTGCCTTTTCAGTTCCCGGTTTTCCAAAAGGAGCCGCCGTTTCAGCAATGCCTCGGAGACAATCTTCCTTAGCTCGTCAATCTTGTAAGGCTTTGATATATAATGGTATGCGCCCATCTTCAGGGCTTTGACCGCTGAATTGACCGTTGCGTATCCGGTGATGAGAATGACTTCAACATCGGGTTGCAGTTTCTTTGCCCTCTCCAGCACTGCGATGCCGTCTGCGCCCTTCATCTTGAGATCCGTCAAAACGAGGTCGACCCCGGTTGTTTCAAGAATTGAAACCGCACGGGCGCCATCAGCCGCCTCTATAACCTCGTAGCCCTCCTTTTTCAGGATATGGGCGAGGTTCTTCCTTGCAATGGTTTCATCTTCTGCAACAAGGATGCGCGTCATTGTTTTCCCGGTGGCTCGTTTGTTTGTGATGAAGCCCTGGTGGCCGGATCAGGTTCAGCCTCCTTGGGAACCGGCAGTACGACGGTGAAGGTGGCTCCTTTGCCGGGCTCGCTTTTGATCTCGATCTTTCCGCCGTGGTTTTCCACTATACTGTGGCAAACGGCAAGGCCCAGGCCCGTGCCCTTACCCACTTCCTTGGTCGTGAAGAACGGATCAAAGATCTTGTCGATTACAGCCGGGTCGATTCCCGGGCCGGTGTCCTTGACATAAATCCTTACCTGGCTGCGCTTTTTGTCCGCAGCCGCACCTATGGTTATCGTGCCCGGACCGTCGATAGCCTGGACGGCGTTCAGTATCAGGTTGATCAGTACCTGCTGTATCCGGGTCACATCCACCCAGGCGTAAATATCTTCGGGGATATCCACAACTATTTCTATGCCGGCGGGTATTTCTCCGCGGATAAGCTTGAGGGTTTTTTCCACCAGGGTTTTTATCTGGGTACGCCTTGGCTTGAAGCTGCTGTCCCGTGAAAATTCCAGAAGGGCTTTTACGATGTCCCTTGCGCGCTCAACCTGGCTTTCCGCATCTGCAAGAAGCTCCTTGTGGTAGTCAGGATCCGGATCATCGAATTCCTCGAGGAGGATCTGCAAGGATGTGGAGATATTGTTCAGGGGGTTGTTTAGCTCGTGGGCAACACCGGACGCAAGGGTACCGATGGATGCCATTTTTCGCGAATGGATCAGCTGTTCGTTTCTTTTGTTCAACTCTCCTATCATCTTGTTCAGGCTGGCGGCAAAGGCGTCAAACTCGTCTCCGGTGTTCAGGGGAGGGATCTTTTCATACTCACCTGCTGCGATCTTTCTTACCGCCCTTCCGATCTGCTTCAATGGTCTGTTGACCTTGAAAAAAAGGGAAAAAGCCACCACAATGCACAGGATAAAGGCGAAAAAACTTCCTACAAAAAGGTATATCCGTGATTCGCGGATAAGCCGGGTCACATTTTCCTGCTCCACCCTGACCATTTTCTCGAGGACCACTGTAATCTCGCGCCCAAGTGTCCTTATGGTTTCGAGGTTTTCGCTGCCAGGGGCAAGATTTATCGGCGGAGCCTTGCCGCTCGGACCGGTTCTGGAAAGCTCTGAATGCAGCCTGCTCAATGACGCCGTGTATTTTTTCAGGTTCATCAGGTGCTTGCGAAGGTTCCTGGTGGCTGTATAGTTTCCATATTCTTCTATTATTCTTTGAAGCTGGTCTTCAGCCTTTTTTGCATAAAATATCGCCTCCTGGAGGTCAGCAGGATTATAGTAGATGAAAAAGTTTTTTTCGTAACGCCTCGCCTCAAGCACAGTATTCAGCAGGTTGTTCTTCTGCATGATTATCTGGAACTTCAAGTGAAACAGGTAGCTCCTGTAATCACTCAACAGCCACATGGCTCCGCCTACGAAAATCAGCGTCAGAAAGGCGATTCCTATTCTTTTTTGAACACTTATCTTCATGCGGCTATTGGCCTGTCCGTTCCTTGATTTTCATGGTTTTCAGCAATCACCCCAGGACATGAAAACAGAGCCGTTTTTCATCCCGGTGCCAGAGGTGTTTTCATGGTCAGGACCATGGAGTCTATACACCGTAAAAGAAATAGAGTACGGCAAGCTCAACAACCAGGAACAGTACAGTCATCACTGCGCCTGCCTTGGTGTAATCGATGGTTCTGTATCCTCCGGGCCTCATGATGAGAGCGTTTACCTGGTGTGTTGGCAGGACGAAAGTGTTGGACGCTGAAAGCCCGACCACAAGGGCGGCCATCCTCGGGTCACCGTGCGCCATTATGGCCATGTTCATGCACAAGGGGACAAGCAGTACTGTCGCTCCCACGTTGGATATCACGAGTGTAAAAAACGAGGTCAGGATGCCGATAACAGCCAGAAGGACTATCGGTGACGGCGTGCCAATGAGTTGTAAAATTCCTTTGGCAATGAACGCGGCGGTCCCGGTTTTCTCGAACGCTATTCCCAGCGGTATCAGGCCGGCAAGGAGAAAGACGGTCATCCAGTCCACCGACTGGTATGCCTCGTCAATTTTTAATACTCCGGTCACGATCATGCCCAGTGCCCCGGACATAAGGGCCACCGATAGCTTGATCTTCAGAAAGATGACCTGGAAAAGAGCCACGGCAAGCCAGAAAACCGCCAGCCTGGCCTTGTGGGGCCGCAGTATTTCACCTTCCAGGGGTGTTGCGAATGTTACTATCCTTGGCTGCGGGTGGTTTTTGAGTATATGGAACCTGTCCCAGGGACCGAATAACAGGAGGGTGTCTCCCATGTGCAGGCGTATGTGGTTGAAACCGGTATAGTATATCTTGCTGCCGGTAAAGAGGGCTATGGGGTTTACACCGTAGGTTTTCTGGAAATCTGTTTCACTGAGGGTGCGGCCTATGAGTTCGGACCTGGGCGAGACAATGGTTTCAGCCATGCCGGCGTTGGTCCTGGACAATGCCTCGGCAAACTGGTCCAGATCCGGTTTGACTTCCCATCCCAATTCCTTGGCCATGGCCGAAACACTTTTCTGGCGCCCTACCACCGCGATGTCGTCTCCAGGCCCGATAGTATCGGTTCCCTGGGGCACGAGGTTGATCCCCTTTTTGCCAGCATGACTTATGGCCACCACGTTGACAAGGAAATGGGTGCGCAGGTCAAGGTCTGCAAGACTTTTTTTCTCGAAGTTTTCAGGGATATGTATTTCAAAGATATTGTCCAGCGCCTTGTATATGTTCATCAGCGACTGGGTGATCCCTTTGTCCTCTTCTCCTGAGGCGGCGGGCAGCACGTATTTGCCGAAAAGGAGAAAGTATATTATGGCGGTTGCAAGGAGACATAAACCGATGGGAGTCTGTGTAAATAGCCCGAAGGGCTCGAGCTGTTTCCCGCCGACAACCATCAGGTCGTTCAACAATATGGTGGGGCTTGCGCCCACCAGGGTGATGGTTCCGCCGATGATCGCGCAGAACCCCATGGGCATGAGAATCCTGGATGTGGGTATGCCAACGCGTTTTGAAATACGTTTCGTTACAGGCAAAAACAGGGCGGCCGCCCCTATGTTCTGCATCATACTCGAAATCAGGCCCACGGTTCCTGAGATCAGGGTGATTATCTTTTTTTCGCTGTCCCCTGCTATCTGGAGTATGGGCCTTGCGACCTGGTTCATAACCCCGGTCTTGTCCAGGCCCGCCCCTATGATGATAACCGCTATGATGGAGCAGACAGCGTTGCTGCTGAAGCCCGAGAAAGCCTCCTGGGGGGTTACCAGGCCTATCATGGGCAAAAGGACTATCATTATTATGCCGACCACGTCGACCCTGACCCACTCGCACACGAACAGCACAACTGCAAAAACCAACACGCTCATCGTCAGAATCATCTCGGGAGTCATTTTTTCCTCTCAGTCGAACTAACTGTTGTTATGAAATTACAAGAACCGAATCTTCTAGGTAATAAGGTATTAATGGTTACATCCTCCGCCGTGCGGGCAAAAACAAGCCCTCACGGTGTCATGTTTTCACCATGAGGGCTTGTTTGCCGTTCTTAACTATTTTTATTGATTCAAGCCAGTTATGAAAAAAAACAATAGTTGCCACGGCATGAGAATAAGGGGCTGCAACGCCTGTGACACATGCGTTTTCACTCATACTGGTATTTCCCGGCTGCAGCATCCGATCGTCAAGGACCTTTTGTTTTGTGGAGCAGCAAGGTTTCAAGTGTCTTGCGCATCCTTTTCGTTGCGGTACGCATAGCAGAAACCGGCGAAAACCAGGATAAGGCCGAATCTGAACCAGAACCACAAATCGTATTCCATCAGACCTCCGACTTTACCGTGAAAACACCTCCAAGGGCCGGGAAGAAAGACAGACTTCTTTTCATGCCCGGAGGTGATTGCCGCTAATCATGGAAATTTGTATCTCTTTGCCCAACCCTGAGATCGATCTCAAGATCAAGACAATCCCGAACCTTCTTTTCAAAAGTTTAAATATATTTATTTACATTGCAACCGAGTAAACAATCAACTCTTTTTCCAGTCTTTTTTCCGCGGTGTTTCTTGTAGACAACCTTTCCTTTTCGGGCTCAGACACTATAAACTCGATGTTTTTCCTTGATCTGCAAAGCTGCTGGACAATATCGTCGGGTTCGCCGAACCTGACAATATGTTCAAAGGCTATATTCTCCTTTTCAGCCGCCTTTCTGAATGATTCCGCATTTTGCCTGGCGTTTTTTTCGAACTCCTGGAGTTTGCTGCTCGAGGGTTCTATAAGCTCCCTTGTCTCTTCAGGTATTGGAGCAGTATTCAGCGCTATTATCTCGTAATCCATTCGCCTCGCCATATCGATGGCATAGTCGATCATTTCTTGTTTGAAATAAGGCTGCTGGCTCATAACGAGGAGTATTCCGTTTTCCTCCTCCATCCGCGGTGACACATCAATCTCCGGGCCGGTGGCGCCGGCCTCGGCAAAGGTTATGGCCTCCTGGTACCTGTCGATGGTATCCTGTATTTTCCGGCCTTTTTTAAAGATTTTCGCGATGAGTTTCTTCATGGACGCCTCCCTGGTTGGATATTCCTGTAGCAGTTCGAATATATGCTGAAAGCTTTTTTGTCGTCATGACCCTCCGTGTCGGATGCCGACATGAATAAAGAGCTTGCTACGCTCCCACCACCACGAGGGGAACGTCGAGATCCTCCAGGATGCTGCCCGGCATGACACTCTTGTCTGATCCGGCCTTTTTCGTCCCCTTGCCTGCGGGCTTGCATCTTGCATACACAGCCACAACCACGTCGCTGTTTTCCGAAACATATCGCATGATTTCCGCAGGCGGCTCCTTTTTACCTGTGACCGGGATGTATTCCATGCCTGATATCTCTTCTTTCTCCACGTATTCGGCGATGCGTTTCCGGGTAGTTTCTATGATACGCTTGGCAGTGTCATGCTCTCCGCTCTCTGCGTAAGTGGCGGCAAGCATGGCTCCTTCAAATTGCATCTTGATTTTCTTCATGGCGCTTTTGGCCTTTGCAAAAGAACCCTTGGCCTCATCCCTGACTATATGCAGCACAGCAAGCCCGGCGCTCATCCGCCTGCAAAGGGATGCCGCGTACTTCAAAGCCTTTTCAGCCGGCATGTCTCCATCTAGCGCCAACAGGACCTTGGCCATGGTCTTACCTCCTTTTCCCCTCTATTGATTCCCAAGTTTGCCGGGAAGTTTTTGTGTTTTTCCGGTCCGCCGGAAGCGGCCATTTACATCCTGAGCTGCTGCTGGGCCCTGTCGTGCCGCCTTGGCCGCTTGCGCTGCGTCTTGCTCTTTTGTTCAGTCCTCTTTTGAATTATTTTTTCAGCGGTCTCGAACTCTCCGGCTTCTGCAAAGGTTATCGCGGCCATGATACGTTCGAACAGGTTGAGTTTTTCAAAAAGTTTCATTTTCCCCTCCTTGGAATTAAAATGTAGTTAGTATTATGTTTCCTGGTGCCAGTATTATAAGCAAAGGATATGCCACATTGATTTTTTATCTTTAACTATTTGAATTAATTGTTAAAAATATTAAACCCCGATTTTTGTGTGCAGGAAGAAAGTATGTTGCAATACGCAACAACAGACGAGGGTTGATATAAAATTATTTATTATTTCAGGATGTTGTTGATTTGTTGCACAAAGAGGGGTTGGTGTTGCAATTTGCAACGGAGAGCTTTGCCGGGATTAAAACTTGCGCATCTGTTTTTCTTCCATGCTTGTTTCACACACACCGACGTCGGTGTGTGTGAAACAAGTTCCGATTTTCCAATTATATTTTGAGCATGCCTTGCTTTATGCAGCCTTGCAACGTGCATCCGGGATAAATATTATCGTTATTGGCAGTATGAACGGCCGGAGCGGGCGGGGATAAACCCCGCCCCTAGGTTTTGTTTTGGGTGTTGGTGCGACGTGACAGGCCTCGTGCGCTTGGCATATCCCGTCAAAATGAAACAATCCCTTTGCCTTATGTATTACCTTGTATAAAGCGGGTTTATCTGACGTTTTCAACCCGCTCCCGGTTACATGCCCCGGTTACAGGCATAGATATAGATCTATTTCGCATGAACCGGGTATATTCCATCCTCCCCGGTCTCATGCTTGGATAATGTCGTGTTTTTCGTAGGGGCGGGGTTTATCCCCGCCCGTTTGCAGAATGCAGGTTATACCGGCGCGATGGTGTTACCACACAGACTGTGTCCGGCCATCCAGACAAGTCCAAGCATATGATCTCCTGCTTATCATTCATGCAGGTTTATCGTAAAACCAGGTTTAACCTTTGTGTATCTGTCTTTCTTCCATTCTTGTTTCACTTCACCGACGTCGGTGAAGTGAAACAGGTTCCGATTTTCCAATTATTTTTTGAGCATGCCTTGCTTTATGCAGCCTCGCGACGTGCATCCTGGTTAAATATTATCGTTATTGGCAACATGAGTGGCCGAAGCGGGCGGGGATAAACCCCGCCCCTACGTTTTGTTTTGGGTGTTGGTGCGGCGTGGCAGGCCCCGTTCGCTTCGCATATCCCGTCAATATGAACCCGCTATATCCCATCCTCCCCGCTCTCATGCATGGATATCGTGTTTTTCGTAGGGGCGGGGTTTACCCCCGCCCGTTTGCAGAATGCAGGTTATACCGGCGCAATGGTGTTAACACACAGAAAAACACGATATGCTCCTTCCTTGGAAACTTATGCCTAAAATCACTATACATTATCTGCAAAGCAAAACAGCTGAAGGGACCATGGCCAGAAAAACAAGCAATGGGGAATTTTTGTCTATGTCAGGGGGAAGGTGCGCCGCCACCAGACCATAGTCATCGAACAACTTTTCCGACCTTGATGGCTCTCCCGTGATTATTCCGGTTTTCCCTATTTTCCACTCAGCGCCTTCAAGGGTCTTGACAATCTTTTCGACCCGAGCGTCTGAACCCGCAGGCAATGGTTCCAACCTGGCATCAGATCTCTTTTTGACATCGAAAATATTGATATCGACAGTTCCGTGATATCGTGTAAAAATGTTGAGCAGGGTTGATGAGATCAAGTCGGGTCTGCAGCCTAGGCCCATTAGGACCATGATCTTTTCCGGCAAAACAAGGTTCTTGACAAGCAGAATTGGACAAGCAGCATTCCTGTACAACCTGGAGCGGATCTTCCTTATGAAATTACTAGGCTTAGCCGAATGAAGCATTCCTTCGATAAAAAGATCATATGACCCGCTGCGAAGTTCGCGTAAAAGCTCCCGGTCGTGATCGCCTATCAATATCCTGGGACCTTCGAGTTCCTGGCATGTTTCCTTTTCAGCTATTACAAGCTGGGATATCCTGCGTCTCGCCTCCTCCAAGAGTCCACTTTCCCATGTTCTGCGAACCCAGCCTGTTCCAGGGGGAAATCCATTCTTTTCAGGCTCTTCAACATGAATGGTATGAAGACCCAGGTCGGCTTGACCTTTTAGCCTGCAAGCATATCTCAATGCTATACTGGATGGCAGATCTGCATTCAAACAGACAAGAGCCTTTGCCATGTGATATTCCTCCATCTGTAAACCGCAGCGGACCTGCAAAGCTGCAAGCCGGCTGCCATGAATTATAATCTAGTCCAAGTATCCCGAGCAGGCTTATACAATACCTCTTGCAGGCTCATTGCCAGACTATGGACATGAAGACCGCTTTCAGGCTGATCACCGCACGGGTATCTGAAGATGAGACACTCTATGAATCTTAACAAGAAAATTACAACCCGATATTTTATAAGCAATGTATGTGCTTGCTGTCAGCCAGAAGCCAGGCCAGCTATTTTTTCCTGAGCCCTCTTGACAGCATCAAGGATCTCGCCAAGCTTGAAGGGTTTTGCAAGAAAATCAAAAACCCCTTTCTGGAATGACTCCTTTGCTGTCTCCATTGTTGCGAAACCGGTGATTACAATCACCTCGGTTTTGGGGGAACGGTTTTTCACCTCCATAAGAAACTGCATACCGTCCAGCCCTTCCATCTTCAGGTCAGTGATAACGATATCAAAATTTTTCTCCTTGATCCGGTTGAAAGCATCCTGGCTTCTGGAAAAAACTTCAACCTGGTATCCATACTTTTCTAGCGCTGGCTGAAGACGCTTCAAAACGATGGGTTCATCATCCAAGACAAGTATCGATGTCCTGGCAGACTCGCTCATGGTAATATCTCCTTTTTTTCACCTAATTTCACTGCGGCAACGAACAATAACACGATCTCAGGAATCTGATTTCTGTAACGCCATGAACTTCTCCATGTACATGTCTACCTGATCGTTGCTGGCCATCCGTGCATCCAGCTGGCGAGTAAATGCCACAAGCATACCTGTCAGCTTGATACGCTTGAGGATATCTTTTACTCCCATCTTCTTTATCCTGCCTATTACCAGATCAGCATGTCTTTCCACCATAAAATCATTGTATGCAAGGATTGATTCAATAAGTTTAGCCCTTCTTTTTCTCCGGTTCTCGTCAGTAACACCGCCCATGAACCTGAAATATAAATAATTGTCGTTTATGGATTCACCCACATAGGTATCAATCATATTGAAATGATAACCTAGTCTCAGGCTTATATTGGCGTAATTCGCGGAAATCACAGCAAGATTCTGGCCGACAAATCCCGGGGTTGCCATATCTTCCGAAAAGGTCCTTGTCAGGCTTGACATGAACCCTTTGAAGTCCACAGGAACGGGTTCGGAATCCCACGCTCCTGTATACATCAAGCCATCTATGAATGCTCTCATGGGCAATGAGGCTATATCTGATATTGATATTTCTGCCCCTGATGTCCCCCTTGCCAACCCATTACCTATATCTATCAAAACCAGATCTATGGGAACAGCGATTTTCAACCTTCTGGCGGGTCCGTCCCGGCGCGGATCCGCAGATGTATGTATCCTGATCAGTGCATCAACAGCCTTTTCATGAACGTAGCGCGTTATATCGTGAAGGGTACGGCATGACCTGGGATGAAAATTCTTATCAGACGGATCTATAAGGTTAAGCGGGGTTATGTGACGTAAAACCCGCTTGAGTAATCTGTATTCCTTGCTCTCTGTGAAGCCTGATTCAAGAAACTCGTACAGGCAGAGTTCTTTTAAAATACCCTCATATACAACATTCTCCTCTGCGTCCATGGTTACTTGCATACCATCTTTGAGCAGATGGGTCGCCACCCCGGTATTCACAATCATGGGAACCCTGAACTCCCTTGCGATACTTGCCATATGACCCGTAGATGAACCTATATCAGTTATTATGCCGGAAGCCAGCCTGACGACCCTGGCAAGCCTGGGAGACGAGTACCTGGTCACCAGTATGGCTCCGGGAGGAAACCTGTCCAGGTCCTTGTCATCTTCAACCACAAACACACTTCCCGCTGCTATCCCATTAACCGCAACGCTTCCCTTTCGTGAAAATATGATCGAATACGATTTCAACCGTTCCGATATATCGGGAATAAGTGAGCTGATGCTGCTTAAAATATTAAGGGGACGGGATTGCAGGATATAAAGCTCACCCTTGGCATCAATGCACCATTCAATCTGTTGGGGGAAACGATAATATTTCTCTATCATCAATGCATATGATGCGATTTTACGTATCTCATCCTCACTCAACGAGCTTACTGTCTGTTTTTCACTGCTAACCGGAACTGTCAGGATTCCCCCCTTTTCCTGGAGAACCTGCATGGTCTCTTTTCTTACAACATTAAATTCTAATACCTCAAAAGGCGACTCCCTTGAAATATTGTACTCATCAGCATTCATCTTACCTGCAATTACAGATGCTCCAAGGCCCCACGCAGAATTAAGGACCATTGAATCCGACTGGGGCGCTATCGGATTTATCGTGTCGATAACACCACTTTTGACCGCGTCTACCATCTTCTGGCAGACAACCGCCATCATAGCATCTGTTTCTTCAATATGTTTTTGACGCCTGTAGTCCATAGCTTCCGGCGAGTATATGGAGGCAAGCACCTGTCTGTAGGCGGAAGGTATATCGTGAGGCGGAACATTCAACAGACTTTCAAATTGCCCTGCAAAACTGTGCTCAGTCCCCTCTCCTACGGCACTGCTTCGAACCGCCCAGAAAAACCTGGTTATTTCCTGGTGGTTCCTTTCATAATCTACTATTATATCCCTAATTGCCTTTTCAATACCAGCCGGAATATCAGCAGTTACAATCAAATTTCGTAATATATGCGAGGCCTCCTTGGTACCCAGTTCACCGCTGTTCCAGCGACTTATGATCGTGTCTATCTTTTTCTCCAATCGGTTATGAGATATGAAATGTTCGTATGCTTTAGTGGTGATTGCAAAACCGAAAGGAACTTTTAGCTTGAGCTGATTGGCTATTTCGGACAGAACAGCATTTTTTCCACCCACCAGATCTGCATATTCACCCGTGATCCTGCTATGCTCAAGGACAAAACCGACCTCGGGAATAATAGGGGTTCCAATCAATTCAGCTTCAATTTTCTGCGTTATCTCGGCAAGACTCCGATCAAGCCCCCTATGGTACCACGGGGCGAGCTGACTGAAGTTGAAAACCAGCCTCTGGACAAGATCTATAATATCTCTGCTCGTTTTTTCTATATAATGCTTGTCAAATATATAATTCCCGCTGAGTTTATCGCCCATATCAGCCATGGTCTCGAGTATCCGGTTATTCAGGGCGAGTATCTCCTGGAACCTTCCGAAAAGGATGGATATAGGTATCCGTTTCCTGCCAAAGACTGCGGAAAATCTTGTCAGGCCTTCGGATATCCTATCTCTGATCGACATACCCAGCTCCAGCTTGGGAAATGAGGTTCCATGACCTGCAATTGCTAGTGTGCGCCGCCGCCTTTTCCTCCCTGGAAGATGATGCCTGTTGCAAGTCCGGCTACTATTGCCACGAAAACAGCCAGCAGGCCATATACTATGCTATGGTTATACGCCAGATCCGAGAGGAAAGCGGGCAAACCGGTCTGTCCGGCCTCTATAGTTCTGACGTCTTTTGCTACAATACTGCCGTCTACAATGTGATACACTTCTATATCATACTTACCAACTGCCAGGTGTGCTGGGAAAGGAATAT
>CAYVIE010000021.1:0-13883 GCA_964451355.1 uncultured Desulfobacteraceae bacterium | reverse complement strand
AGCATGAAACCTGCATCCTCCAATACTGCCGGTATACCTTACAGCTCCGGGAAGCTCCCCATACAACCCCTCGGATTTTTTTAATTTTACAAATTCAGAAAAAAGGAAATCTTTCTGATCTTCAGGCTCGATCCGGATTTCATCCTTCAGAGAGGAAAACCCGAGCTTATCCAAGGCCGCTGGTTCTTTGTGATTTGCGATCATATCTGCAACGCCCTCGGAATATGCAAGCAGAAATAATGTCGGTGCGTTTTTAAATTCAACGGGATCGAGATTCATCCACAGGAGATGAAAGACTTTACCCTTTTTTTTGAAATGCAAATTCTCTCTCTTCCCTATGACCCTTACGATTACCTCGCAACCATGCTTTGCCTTTCCGGTCAGGGTTACCGTTGTTCCATTATACGTCGTTCCCATTGAAATACGGGCCGGTTCAACATTGAACTCACCACTTGCCCAAACAATGATCGGAAAGGATGACACAAGTAATAAAAGAAATATTAATGTAAATCGACGAGCTATTCTTGCCACGATCAATGTCCTCCTATATATGAAAGCATAATAGAGGGTTTCAACAACAGCCCCAAAAGCATCTTGAGCATTACCAGCAAAACTATGGACGCCAGTATAATTTTCAACTGGTCGCCCTTTAATCTCTTGCTGATTCTGGCTCCTACTTGCGCCCCAACAGTTGAACCGATGAGCAGGAACAGGGCCAGTATGAAATCTACCGTATGGTTGCTGTAAGCCTGCATTATGGTTACATCAATACATGTAAACAGGATCTGGAACAGACTCGTTCCCACAACGACATGCATGGGCATCCTGAGAAGATAGACCATCACCGGGACCATAATGAATCCGCCACCCACCCCCATGATGGCCGCCAAAATACCGACAAAAATTCCCAGAATAAGTGGAAGGAGAACAGAAAATTCCACCTGTGACTTCTCAAATCTTGTCTGGAAAGGAAGACTCCTGATGAATCTTATGTATGCCGATTCTTTGACTATAAGCTCCGGTTCTTCTTCATCGGCCAACTCGGATTGCTTGCGCAGGCTTTGAAGACTTTCTATGAACATGTAGGTTCCGACAAATCCGAGCATCAAGACATATGTTATCTTGATCAGAAAATCAGCGTTCCCCATCTGGCGCAGGATTTTGATTATCTGCACCCCCACTGTTCCGCCGGTTACACCTCCTATCAACAGGAGTATTCCCATCTTGAAATCAACGTTTCCCAGGCGGTAATGCGCAAAGGTACCCGATGTAGAAGCACCGACGATCTGGTTGGAATCGGATGCGGCTGCAACAGTCGGTGGAATACCGCACATGATAAGAAGCGGGGTCATGAGAAATCCGCCGCCGACTCCAAAAATTCCTGACAACAGGCCCACAAGGCCCCCTAACCCTAGAATCAAAAAGACATTAATGCTTGTTTGGGCGATAGGTAAATAAATATGGAACATATACTCATCTCCTTTTGCCATCATGTTTCGGCTTTGCACTTACAACCTCTATCCGGCAATGCAGCCGGCGCTTTATTTTTCCTATGAATTCAGATGATATTTCAGGATCAATACCACCTTCCGGGCAGCCGATCACAAGAAGCGTAATCTTATTTTCCCTGATAAACCTTATCAGCTCGGCTGCGAAATCCCCTGAAGCAACATAATAAGATACTCTTACCCCTTTTTCACGCCCCTGCTTGATAAGCTCGTGAATCTTTTCTTTGATTTTTCCTTCATCAGGATCTTGATTTTTTCTTAAACCATCTGGTTCCGGTTCTGTGACGAAAAGAATGGAGAGATCCGCCATTATCCTCTCGGCAAGTTTCAAGGCGTGGATACCTGCCCACAGGCTAGGCTCATCGGGTCTCATCCCCGCAAGTATCTTTTCCATCGCGGCCAGTAGTCCTTGTAAATTTATCTTGTTATTGGTTCCATATCTCCAGCTACAAGCACGACATCTTCATGATAGAGATTAAAGCAAAAATAATACCACAAGCAGTTAAAACCTGTGCTCTTTACCTTGAATACACCTCCAGGGCAGGAATGAAAAACAGCCATGTTTTCATCCTGGGGGGATTTACAGCGATAATGAAAGCTTACGAAATCATCTGCGAGACAATCCCAGGTCAGAGGAGATTTTCAATCAGGCACGGTTTTCCTGTGAAAAAGAGATGTGAAATGCTGTTTGGAAAGGATGATAATGCTTATAATATTTCATTTTGAAACATCTAAAAGAAAACATATCTATTTTAAATTTCAACATATTTTATTTAATCAACAACAGGCGTTTCAAAATGAACAGATCTGAAGAATTAATTTTCATGAATCCCGTATTTTTTCATCTTCCGCCAGAGTGTTGTCCGGGGAATGTTCAAAATTTTGCACGCAAGTGCTTTGTTGTAACCAGTCTGTTTCAAGACTGACTTTATATACTCCATCTCAACCTCTTCAAGAGTAGGCAGGCCCTCACCATCTATGAGACTGAAATCCAGCTGCTGCAGGTCCTCCGGCAGATCAGACACCTCGATCATTCTTGTTTCACACAAGGCCACGGCCCGCTGTATTATATTTTCAAGCTCCCTGACATTACCGGGGAAATCATAATGCATAAGTATATCTGATGCGCTTTTGGAAATAGATTCAACGCGTTTTCCGAAAAATTCATTATACTTTCTGATAAACGCGGCGACAAGCAGAGGAATATCAGACTTGCGTTCCTTTAATCTCGGCAGGCGGATGTTTACAACATTTAAACGATAAAAGAGATCTTCCCGGAAGAAACCCTCACTGCAGGCTTTTTTCAAATCCTTGTTGGACGCCGCAATGATACGAATATCCAGGTCAAATAACCTGGTTCCCCCCACTCTCCTCACAGTTCTCTCCTGTATGGCCCTCAAAAGCTTGACCTGCATTGAAGAGGGCATTTCCCCAATCTCGTCAAGAAATACGGTACCACCTGCAGCGGATTCGAGAAGACCTATTTTGGTATGGGTTGCACCAGTAAAAGCTCCCCTTTCATGACCGAAAAGCTCACTTGTTATGAGTTCTTCTGTAAACGCGCCACAATTAAAAGAAACAAAGGGGCGGTTCCTTCTTGGGCTTGAATGGTGAATGGCACGAGCTACCAACTCCTTGCCGGTCCCACTGTCGCCTAGCAGGAGAACATTGCAATCAATCGGGGCCACCTTTCTTATCATCATAAATACTTCCTGCATCGCCGGACTCGCCCCAACGATTCTCACCTCATCTTTTCCGGCCACGAAAAGCGATTCGGCAAGTCTTGTATTCTCTACAGAGAGTTGAACCCTCTCTTTTACACTTCTGGCAAGAAGTTGGATTTCACCCCTCTTAAATGGTTTGGACAGGAAATGATAGGCGCCCTTTTTAACCGCATCAACCGCTATTTCTATGTTTGCCCACCCAGATATCATAACAACCGCACAACTGGGAAAATGAGTTACCAGAAAATTCAGGATTTCAATTCCACTGATGTCGGGTAGCCTGATGTCAAGTAGAACCAGATGAAATGGATGTGAATTGACACGCTTCAAAAAGGATTTGCCCGAGGTAAAGGATTCAACAAGAAAACCGTCAGCAATCAAAATATCCGAAAGACGCCGGCAAACAACGCTTTCATCGTCTACAACCGCCGCAGTATAGGTTATCTGTTTTCCCGTTTCATCACCCATTTTCCGAAGCTTCCTCCTTGTCAATGGGCAGGAATATGGAAAAGGTCGTCCCCACCTTCACCTTACTTGAGACCTCGATATATCCGCCATGAGACCTTATAATACCATAGACAAGGGAAAGTCCAAGACCAGTGCCCTTTCCCACCTCCTTAGTGGTGAAAAAGGGATCGAATATGTGCTCCAGGTCCGAAGGTTTTATACCCACCCCTGTATCTGAAATATCGATCCTGATATAACCGTTGGCAGTCCTGGCAGTTTCAACCCTGATTGTTCCCCCCCTTCCCGGAATAGCCTGGATCGCGTTTAATATGATATTGACAAAAGCATTTTCAAGCTGCTGCATTTTTCCTTTTACAGGGGGTAAATCAGGATCGATTTTTTTCTCAAGATGTATCCCCTGTATCACAAGTTGATTCTTTATAAGCCTTATAGATTTGTCCAGCACCTCTGAAATATTCAAGCGCCTCATGAACGGCTGCTCAATTCTGGAAAATTCAAGGAGATTTTTTACCACCTGGCTCGCCCTGTCCGCCTGAGCTATAATTTCTTCGCAATGCTCCCTCAACTCCGCTTCATCCATTTCCTTGTACCCGAAAAGAAGACTTTCCGCGGTAAGGGATATATTGTTTAACGGATTGTTCAGCTCATGCGCGATACCTGATGTGAAGGTGCCTATGGAAGCCAGTTTTCTCGACTGGATGAGTTGTTCCTGGCGGGTTTCGAGTTGTTCCGCCATCCTGTTGAAAGCAACAATCAGCTTTGTTATCTCGTCTTTCTGGCGGCTATCCACCTGTATGGGTTCGAAACCCTCTCCACCCACTTGGGCAATCGCCTTCCTGATACGGTAAAGAGGTCTTAATATACTCTTATTTATCAACTGGTATATGAAAAGAGTTAATACCAGGAAAATTATGAAATAGAGAACCGGCCATGCAAGCATCCAGTTAAGGCTTCTGTTTATATGGGTATGTTTCAGGCGTATCAGGTTTTGCGCAAACTCCACCAGGAATTTCCCCTGCTCCCTTACACTGCTGATATATTTATCCGGGACCTCCATATCCTTTATAAGGAAATAACTTCGCATGGTCTTCGAATATTCCTTCAAGGTCATGGCAAAACGCCTGCACGCCATTCTTCCCGCCACATATGCGATCTCCGACTCATGTTGACGATACAAACTCTCCACTTTTACAAGATAATCAGACCATTCATGTATGCTTGCATCATCCTTATAGTAGAAAAAATTTTTTTCATAACGCCTCAACTCAAGCACACTGTTTAACAAGGTATTGAAATCGTCAATCATGGTCATTTTGCGCTTGAGATCCCACATGTTCATGACATGAATAACAGACAGGATCCCCCCAAAAACAAAACTGACAAAAAAAAGGACCATTATCCTTCCACGAATAGACTGCATTTTTCTCCTTTCAGAGATTCGCCACGGATATAATTATAATGGTTCGTAACAAGCCGAAATTATATGATAAAAAAACAGAACCCGGTTCCGCGGGCTTCTGCCCGTACGCCGGATATTCGACAAAGACCCACCGATAATAGCAAGCTATATCAGAACGTTGCTGACAAGCACATGGCGAGCGTTAAAAAAGTCCCAAAGGGCGGCTGATCTTTCTAATGAAAAGATGTGCCGTAGCATTTGTTTCGCAACACTTTAAAATGATTATTTATAGACTTTCATGATTAACAGAAACCACCCCCGGGCATGAAAATAAAGCTGTCTTTCTCCCCGGCCTCGGAGATGTTTTCACGGTAAAATAATATTTTCCACACGGGTCCAGGAAACAGTGATTCAAAAGGAACCCAAACGCAAAGCCGGCGCCCGAACGCCTCTGTCAAAACCATAACCAATAAACATCCATAAACGCATATTATTCACGTTTGCCCATCGTTGTCACAAACAGCGGCGGCATAACCGGATATGCGATAGAAGCGTCACTTCCAATCATGGAATAGGCTTTTTGAAAAGCCGATTCCAGATCATCCGCCGGAATGAATCCTATCTTTTCAGCTGTCCCCTTGGACCGCGCCCCGGCCAGGATTACAGCTTTAACATAACGAAGGGCAGAACCGCTCCAGCACCAGTTCATGAGCACATGCGCCCCGTGATAGGCGTATCTGTCCCTATATGCTTCTATGTATGCCGGATCCCTTGCATAAGCTTCCGCCAACTTATCCCAGCATTCTTCCGGCTCACGATAACGCAAACAATCTGATTGCCAGAAATCCACATAAGATGGATGGTGAAAAGGATGAAACTTTTCATGTCCGGGATTTACGGCAATAATGACACCGCCTTCCCGAACCAGAGGTGCCCCCTTGAACATACCGAACAAATATCCAAGTACAAGGGATCTCAAAAGTATGGGATTAAATTCTGACAGGGCGGCATATGGACTTAGATTGGGTACGCCGAAAACAACAATATCATAAGGTTTGTCCACACTGACATCATGTTGCTGTGAGACCAGCTTCAAGGTTCTTTCATGCACCTGGCTGGTCTCGCCGGCGAATATGCCAGCCAGCCTATAGAATGACCTCATTTTGTTCCTGATTCTTTTTTTCAAAGCATATGGAGTAACCGATGCTGCTTTGAAGAACAACTTTTTTAACGGAAGTAAACCCTTATCATCACCATCACCTCTTGAGATGGGTTCGAGGAGTCTTCCCATTGCCTGTGGCCAGAGTTCGTTTGTAACAACTGTTTCAATCTGAAAAATATTTGCCTTAACGGAAAGTATTGTAAACATTTCCCATAGGATTTTATGCATGGGGCTATTAGCCGGATCCATGATGGAATCACGACCGTTCCACTCCACGGGAGTATGATGATGCCTGATGGAACGCCATGATCCCAAGCCGACCAGCACACTTTTAGCCCCGCCGTTCATGGATGTAAAATTGATGTTGACGTAAATAAGAAGGTCAGATTCCGTGACCGCCTTGTTCACTTCGACTTCAGCTCCGGAGGAAGTTGAACCGAGATATACAAGCTGGTCCGGATCCGTGCCGTCATGACATGTAACAGAACCTTGGGGAAGTATGTCGAAAGGCGCTTTCCCGATGATAAGCCGCAGCTCCTTAGGTGTCCATTTGCGGTGTAATCCGTTTGCGCACACAAGCTTTATTCTGCGGGGAGAAACACCAGCAGAAAGAAGACGGAAAAGCAGTATCCTTATTATCCTGCGCCTGATGTCATCAGCCATCAAAGGAACCGGCACGCATGGGTCATCAAACGCAATTGTTACCCGGCTGTCGGCATTGACCATAGCCTCTATAGGCTTGGAGCCGATAGGGGAATCCAGGGCGGCATTTATTGCACTGTCAGGATCATCAATGGGTTCAAGAGGAGGATTTGGATATATGAAGTCTGTCTGCTCAGGGAAACGCCCGACAGTCAAATCATCACCGTAAAAGATTAGCTCTTCCTTGAATCTTTTCATTTTTTTGTCCTGTTTCCTGATTGATTATGTTGAGTCACTGTAAAATGTACAATGATGATGTACTCGTAAACTTTCATGATTAGTGGCAATCGCCCCCCCGGTATGAAAAGAGGTCTTTATTTCTCCCCTGCCTCTGAGGTGTTTTCACGGTAAAGTCCGTCTGCTGCCTCGCGCATTTCAGTAAAGTGGCTTTCCTTATTTAACATGAAAATATCTTCGGGGCCGGGGGAAAACAGCCCGGTCTTCATGCCTTTGGCTAATTGAGGATAGTCGTGAAAGTTCAGTACGACTCGTCCCTTCCCTGCTCGCAGCACCTTGCATACAGAGCATTTTTAAAAGCCATAATTTCCCTTCATGGATTCAGGAAGTAAACCAGGGGTATTAAACCATTATTCGAGTTCATCTCTGCTCTTGAAACAAGACTTCACTCCTGGCATAGGCCTTAAGGCCAGAGAAGAAACTACACGAAGAATACTTCTGGGAGTAAGTCTGATCAAAACAAGATGTATAAATGCGGTTATTATTCCTGGAATATAAACCGTCTTTCCCCGTTCAAATGCCCTGACGGCTTTTTGTGCAACCCACTTCGGATCACGGACCCTGCTTATGAAAAACCAGGGAATCTTTGAGGGAAATCCAGCCTTTTCCAGAATCGGCGTATTCGTATACGTAGGATTCAAGGTGCATACCCTCACCCCTGTGCCTATAAGCTCAGCAGCCAACCCTTCGGAAAAACTCTGGAGACCGGCTTTGGATGCTCCATATACAGTATGGTATGGCGTGGGCTGAAGCGCAGATACACTCGAAGTGTTTATGATCATCCCCCTGCCCCGTTCCAGCATGCTGGGAAGAAAAAGCCATGTCAATTCAACCGGAGCCGCCAGGTTAAGGTGAATAGTGTCAAGGTGCTCTTCAACTTTTCGGGTATGGAATGGACCATAGAATGCAATTCCGGCATTATTGACAAGTATGTCAATTTCTCCCGTACTTCTTGTAACTTCTTCATACAGACGCCTCGGAGCAGCGCTTTCCAGGAGATCTACAGGGAATTCCCATACTTGAATTCCATAACTGGATCGCAGCCTATCCGCCAGCTGCTTCAGACCCGCAGCCTCGCGTGGTAAAGCCGTCAGGGCGAGATGAGCACCGCGTTTTGCAAATTCAATGGCAAGCGCTCTTCCAATGCCGGTTGAAGCACCTGTTAAAAGTATCTTCTTTCCCTGGAAATCAATTCTTGCCATCAGGCCATTACCTCAATTGTATGATTAAAAACTTGAATTTGGCATACCGGTTAAGGAAAAATTAAAAAAACTCTTCTTAACCAGGCAAAAATCATTCTTCTATCTAATCCGATTGGAGATTTTAAGGTTATATTCATAGCATCAACCAAGATAAATCTCAATAAACCAATGTAAAACCCATAAACCGTGTTCCATGACTTTGAATTTCAATTATAATTTATTTGGCTGACCCATAAACCCGAACTGTGCGGTTTCTTGCAAAGAACAAAATTTGACTAACAAGGCAACCATGTGTTATAGCCATGATTATTACAACGATATCAAATGGTTACAAAAAAATCAGACAAGTGAAACAATAAAACAATATGAAGGGATTTAAAGTGGGAGCAAAGAAAAATCAGGCCCTTATAAAGATATTTAGCCTTGGAAAATATTTTTTTATTAGCATGTTACTGCGAAATTAGTAAAAAATATTCCCTCATATTAAATAGACCGCTTTTCGGGGCGTTCGTTCGCACGCCATCTGATATGCCCGGAAATAAAGATGGACCTTTTTGGTTTTTTTATGTTGACACTTGTTTCTATGCCATATAAAATTTAGTTTGTATACAAAGGAACATAAAATGACAAAGTTACCCGAAGATCTACCAGAATGCATGATATTTTTACTTGGTAAAGCCTATCAAAAGGCTCACCAGGAATTCAAAAAACTTTTGAAGCCTTACGGCCTTACCAATATCCAACATCTGGTGCTCGAAGGCCTCTGGTACAAAAAAGGCATGACAGCCACAGAGCTTTCCAGGCTTTTGATTTTGGACAAAGCCACGCTTTCCGGGGTTCTTGAACGTATGGCGGATACAGGATGGATTGAAAAACACGATGATCCCAACGATGGAAGAATACAGAGGATTTACCCGTCTGACAAGGCCAACCAGATGAAGGACCAGCTCATTGAGTTGCGTAAAAAATCCAATGAACAAATTCTTAAAAATTTTTCCCCGGAAGAACGAATCCTTTTTAAACGTTTCTTGCGTGATCTCATCTGACTAAAAGTTAGTATACCAACATTATAAACCAACAAACAAGGAGAATCAAAATGTTATTAAATCCCAAAAAAGAGGAATTTACTCACCTGGATGAAAAGTCCAGGGAGATAATGAAAAAAACAATCGATTATTTTGAATCAAGGGGGAAAAAAAAGCTCAAGGAAGATCACCATAACAGGGTCTGGTATTCTGATTTCTTGAATTTCATAAAGGAAAACAAAATATTTGCCACCCTGCTCACCCCCAGCCCATATGCGCCCGAGGATTCTGACACCCGGTGGGATACTTTCAGAAACTGCGATTTCAATGAAATCCTTGGATTTTACAACTTGTCACACTGGTATACCTGGCAGGTTTCAATACTAGGCCTCGGTCCCATCTGGATGAGTAAAAACGAAACCGTAAAGAAAAAGGCCGCGCAACTTCTCAAGGAGGGCGGTATATTTGCGTTCGGCCTTTCGGAGCGCGCACACGGCGCTGATCTTTATTCCTCCGAAATGGCCCTTACACCATTGGGCAACGGCAAGTATGTTGCTGATGGAGGCAAATATTACATAGGAAATGCAAACAAGGCCGCCATGGTCTCCACCTTTGGTAAAAACTCGGAAACAGACGAATATGTTTTTTTCGTGGTAAACCCTGAACACGAATGCTACGACCTTATCCAGAATGTGGTTGCATGGGAAGGATATGTGGCTGAATATGCATTAAACGGTTACCCCATTACAGACGATGATATCCTTTCTGTTGGCAGAGATGCGTGGGATGCCGCGTTGAATACCGTCAATGTGGGCAAATTCAACCTGGGATGGGCTTCCATAGGAATATGCACCCATGCCTTCTACGAAGCTATAAACCATGCGAGCCACAGGAACCTCTACGGCAAATGGGTGACCGACTTCCCCCATATCCGCCAGCTTTTCATGGATGCATACACAAGGCTTGTGGCCATGAAGCTGTTTGCCCAGAGGGCTACCGACTACATGCGCAGTGCATCACTCCAGGACAGACGCTACCTGCTGTATAACCCCATGGTCAAAATGAAGGTTCCGACCCAGGGGGAAGAAGTGATAAACCTTCTCTGGGATGTCATAGCCGCCAGAGGGTTTGAAAAAGACGTTTATTTCGAAATGGCTGTAAAAGATATAAGGGCATTGCCTAAGCTCGAAGGGACTGTTCATGTCAATATGGCGCTTATTATAAAATTCATGGCGAATTATTTCTTCAATCCCGCCGAATTCCCGCAAATCCCCAAGAGAAATGATCCGGCAAACGACGACTTTCTGTTTGACCAGGGACCGACAAAAGGTCTGGGCAAAATTCAGTTCCATGATTACAATATCGCATACAATAGCATAGACCTTCCCAACGCTAACATCTTCAAGGAACAGATAAAGGCTTTTACTGATCTCCTCATGCAGGCGTCACCCACAGCAGAGCAGGCAAAAAACATTGATTTCCTGCTCTCCCTTGGTGAGCTTTTCACACTTGTTGCATATGGCCAGCTCTTGATAGAAAAATTCCATATGGAAAAATTCGATTCTGACCTCCTTGACCAGATATTTGATTTCATGGTGCGTGACTTTTCAAAATACGCGCTTCAGCTCTACTCCAAACCCGACAGCACCGAAAAACAGATGGAGATGTGCCTTGCAATGGTCAGAAGGCCTGTGGTCAACCAGGAACGTTTCAATAAGATCTGGAACGAGTATGTCTTTGCCCAAAAAGACGTATATGAAATGAATCCATAAACCTATCAATCCTTCTGAAACAGGTAATCATCGCAAAAAACGGGGACGGTTACGATTGCATCATAACCGTCCCCGTTTTTATAATCATTTACGTTTCTGTTTTTTGAAAAGTAGAGCCCTGCCCTATCCTGACAGCTGATTTCCTGCATACTGTTCAAAAACAGATAAGATATCAGGATAATCCAGAATCGACCACAACGGCCTGTTATTCTCATTCCCGAGCCCGGGCCATGGCCAATTGCGTGGATATGGACAGGTCAATTCACGGGGTTCCTTCTTTATGGGATGATTTACAATCATTTTTATACAATGAAGAGCGATCTGCCGTTGGGGCAGTGGTCCTGATGCTCCGTAACGCAAATCTCCAACTATGGGACAACCTACGGATGCAAGCTGGATCCTGACCTGATGGTGGCGGCCGGTTTGAAGATCAACCTCGACCAGACTCTTTTCCTTGTAAGTATCTATAACCCTGTAGCTCAGCCTGGCCAGCTTTGCACCATTGGTTCCCGGTGGTACTATCCTGGAAGTGGGGCCGTCCTTGAAGATCATGTGTTCGAGCAGTCCAGAAGAGCTTGGCATGCGGCCTTCCACTATTGCCATGTATACTTTTTTCACTTTCTTTTGTACGAATTGACTGTTGATCCTTGAAGCTCCCTTTGAAGTCTTGCAGAAAAGGACTAGCCCGGAAACCGGGCGGTCTATCCGATGCACCATGGCCAGGAAAACCTTTCCGGGCTTGTTGTATCGAACCTTGAGCCAGAATTTTGCAAAATCGAGAAGGCAAGGATCGCCTGTGGCATCGTGTTGAACAAGAAGTCCTGATGGTTTATAGACGCAAAAGATATGGTTGTCTTCAAAAAATATGGGCCAGTTTGGAAAAAAGAGATTTTGCATGATCTACCTGGGATATAATTCAAACATGTGCATAAATTTTCACAGGTATATGCGTGAGCCATGCCTGTATGATGATTTCGTCAAAACCCACAGCGGATTATCATAAATGATGGACTCGTAAAAAGTTGAAATTTTGATACTGATTGAATCCCCAAAAAAACGATTGCGTTATGAGAGAGCGAACAAAAAAAAATATCAGCACAGATAAAAACACAGCAATCAGTATGGAGAATATGGCAAAAATACTCTCCTCTTGCGGTATTGTACTTGATAAGGAACAGGTCGAACTTTTATGGTCATACCATAACCTGATACGACGGCACAATCCCGAGCTTAATCTCACCAGGATCAAAAATTTTACTTCAATGGTCATCAAACTTTATGCCGATTCCATCTATCCCGAATTACTGATGGATCTTCCGTCTCCCCTGATCGATCTCGGCACTGGTGCTGGTATGCCTGGGATTCCTCTCAAAATCGCACACCCGAACTTGTATATTATTCTTGCTGAAAGCAGGAAAAAAAGGGTCATTTTCCTGAACAACGCGGTTTCATCTTTAGGGCTGGATAACATCGAGGTTCACGGAGGAATGATAACCGAGGCATTTGATCGCCCTGTTTCAGGAGTTATCACAAGAGCTGTCGAACCCATAGAAAAAACCCTGGAACGTATCTCGGGATGCCTTGAAAAAAACGGCCTTGCCATATTCATGAAGGGGCCAGGATGCGGGGAGGAGCTTATAAAAGCGCAAAGGAAACAAATCCGGGATTACAGGCTTGTAGATGATATCAGTTATGAAATACCTGGCACTCCCAACAAAAGAAGGCTTGTTGTGTTCGAAAGAAAAACCGTACCAAAAGGAATTGCGATAAGCACGGCCATGAATAACAGGATCACAAAAAAGTTAACAAGCAGTGAAAACAATGATTTCAAAAGGATAAAAAAACTTTCCTCGGCAAAGGGGATAAAAAAAGAAGGGCTGTGCATAGTATACGGAAGCAGGATAGTGGCAGACACCATTAAAAACCACCCTGATCTTTGTGTCGCATGGATATCCTTGGAAAACGAACCTCCGCCTGCTGATCTGCCCGGTCATGTAAAATGGTTTATCCTCTCAAAGGAACTTTTTCGGGAAGTTGACATATTCAATACCCGATCCCCCTTTCTGATTGTCGCGCCCCCGCAGATCAAGACTTTTGATCAGGATTCCTTTGAGTGCACGGGTTGTGTTCCGGTCATTCCCTTCCAGGACCCTGAAAATGTTGGCGCTGTGATACGAACAGCAGCCGCGTTCGGCGTAACAAATGCAATCTTGACAAAGGAAGCGGCTCATCCATACCTTCCAAAAGCCATACGGACATCAGCCGGAATGGTATTCGACATCAACTTCTTCTGGGGGCCAAGCATTGAAAAATTTACGGCTAATCAACCAATTGTGGCCTTGGACCGGAAAGGAAGGCCCATAACAAGCTTCTCTTTTCCCGAAAACTTTTTCCTTGTCCCTGGAATCGAAGGGCCGGGACTTCCTTGCAGCCTCAACGGATCGAGAGTATCTATACCCATGAAAGGGAGAGCAGAGTCCCTGAATGCCGCGGTCGCTGCATCCATCGCCTTGTTCGCCTGGAATACCCAAAGATAGATACAAGTCAGCCTGTCACAAAAGCCCCTGGAAAAGGGGCCCGCATCATGGCAGTGCCATGATACATTTTCTCATGCCCTGCACCGGATTCCTCTAACCCAAGTTTAACACCTGCTTCATCAAAAATGGTAGATTTGGGCATATTTC
>CAYVIE010000020.1:0-26482 GCA_964451355.1 uncultured Desulfobacteraceae bacterium | reverse complement strand
TTTACAAAGCCGTAGCAGGTATTTTCAACAGGGTTGGATCATTTTTTCAGTATAAATATTACGACTTTTTACGAGTCCATCAGTAATCACTTTGCAGAAAAAAATATGACATTTTTTACGATTGCATCAAGCAGGATATGTATTACCGCCTTTACCGGCATCCCTAATACTCACGGAGAAATTTCTCCGCCAGGAACCTGGCTATCTGTTCCACCTGGTCAGGGGTAAAAACCGGAACATCAATCCTTGGTTCAGAATCCGACACAAGGGCAACAAGGTTTGGATCATCCGTGCAAAGAGGTTCTGATATCTCGTTTCTGTGGACCTCGATCTTTTTTATCCCTGCGCTCTTGTAGCCTTCGGCCAAGACCAACTCGACACCGGAAAAAAACGGCAGCAGGCGTTTTAATGAGCCCTCAATGGTGTTCGACATACCAGGATTCATGAATACAGCCACCCGCCCCCTGGCGTCTATGGCCACAACATCGGCTCCGGCCATGGCATGCCGCCAACTATCCTTTCCCTTCCTGTCGATTTCAAATTCACATGCCGCGTGCTTTATCGTGCCGACCCTGTATCCCATCTTCTTGAAAGCAGGAATAAGCCTTTCTATCAATGTTGTCTTGCCAGCGTTGGCAGCTCCACAGACTCCCAGGATCACAGGAAGTTTACAGGAATTATTATCTTGGGGAGATTGATCCATTTTTTTTAAATTCCACTCAAAAGTTAACATCCGTTTTCAATACCACCTGAAACGAAATTTCCTTTCAAACAGCCTGCAAAGGTTCTATGCTCAGCATACAAGTATTGTCAACAAGGATTAGATGTGCAACATTTCCATAAACTTTCACAATTGACACCAGTCATCCCCGGGATAAAAAACGGCCGGTCTGCCCCGGCGCCGGTGTGTGTTTGTACTGTAAAACAACAATGAGCAAGGCTTCTCATCCGCATGAAAATCAAAGAATCAATGCATGAAAAAATTTCATCAATCAAAATTATTTCAACAATCATTGCAGTCAGCACAACTGCCTGCCTTATTGCAGGAGTTTTCTTTCTCTCGGGCGCAGGCAAAAAAAGTCTTCCGGCGCCGAAGTCCGGCAATGAACTAACCGAAGAAACAAACCTTACATCTCCCATGCCTGGATGGTGGGTATCGGAAAAAAAAATCTATTTTGGGATACCCGCAAAAATCCTTTTTTCCCGGGCCGGATCAAGGGAAAACGCGAAACAGGTTGTACTAAAAGCGTGGGCTGAATTCGAACGCATAGGCAGGATATTCAACCCGTTCGACCCCGGGTCTGAGGTATCAAGGCTCAACCGCGCAGACAAGCGAATCGCAGTGAAGGTTTCCACCGATGTCGCAACTCTCCTCGCCGCATGCAAGGATATTTATTCAAAAAGCAACGGCGCCTTTGATCCCACGCTTCTACCCGTCAAACTGGCATGGCAAAAGGCGGCCGCAAGACAGGTAATGCCGACCAGAAGAGAAATTAACGCCTTGATGGATCAGGCCGGCTTTTATCACGTGCGTATCGATACTGACAAAAGAACCGTATCATGTGACACGGGGAAAATTGAGTTCGACTTCGGGGGGATAGTGAAAGGATATGCGGTAGACAGGGTGTGCGATATCCTCAAAAAGTATAAGATCAAGGCGGCAATGGTCCAACTCGGGGGAGAGACAGCGGCTTTTGGGAAATATGGATCAAAGCCATGGAGAATCGGCATTGTGCATCCGATCGATCCAACTCGCCTTTTTGGTGTTTTGGAAGCAACCGGGGATATACGTGTCTCAACAAGCGGCAACTATACCCAACCTGTGACCATACTTGGCAAAAACTTTTATCATATACTCGATCCAAAAACGGGATATCCTGTGTCAGAAAAAGTTCTGTCTGTAACAACAGCCGATTTCAGTGGGACAAAAAAAAATATAATCCTTGATGCCGCATCCACTGCAATAACAGTTATGGGTACAAAAAAAGGGAAAAAATTCACTGAAAGGTTAGGCATAGAATTGCTGTTAATATCAGAAACCCCTAAAGGCGTTTCCGTGTTCATGAGCCGCTCGATTCCTTCTCACTTTTTACCAGGCGGACATCCATGATGATCTCGTAAACTTTCATGATAAGCTGCAATCACCCCCGCGCATGACAACGGGGCCTTTTTTCACCCCAGCCCCGGAGGTGTTTTCAAGGTAAAATAACGTTGATCTCCCATTCACCTGGCATCAATTTTTTTGAATAATTACGAGACTATGTTCATAATCCTGAATCGCGTTGACACAGATATTCCGCTATAGTAATGGAGAAAATTTCAAATGAAACACCGGACTGGAAACAATAAAATTTCGGTAAGTAACATAACATAAAGCCAACAAAAATAAACAGGAGAACACTTAACAAGATGGCAGCCAGAATCCAAACACCGGATAAATCAGGCAAGATCGGATCTGTTATGGTTGTCGGTGCTGGAATCACGGGTATGCAATCCGCGATAGATCTAGCCAACTCCGGATTTCATGTCTACCTCGTGGAGAAGACTTCCGCCATCGGCGGAATAATGTCCCAGCTCGACAAGACATTCCCAACAAACGACTGTGCCATGTGAGTGATCTCGCCCAAACTGGTCGAGGTCGGCCGGCACAACAACATAGAGCTCCTTACAAATACGGAAGTCCTGGATCTTGAGGGTGAGCCCGGAAACTTCAGGGCAAAAATACGGCAGAATCCCCGTTATGTCGATATATCGAAATGCACCAGCTGTGGGGAATGCGAAAAGGTTTGCCCCATCGAGGTAGAGAATGAATACGACAAGGGGCTGTCAAAACGAAAAGCGATTTTCAAAAAATACGCCCAGGCCATACCTGGGGCGTATGCCATAGACAAGCGCTCAACAGCGCCGTGCAAGGCAACCTGCCCCTCCCATGTTAGCATACAGGGCTACATTGCACTCATAAACCAGGGCAAATACGCAGAAGCGCTTGAACTTTTCAGGGATGCCCATCCATTCCCCGGAATCTGCGGGAGGGTATGCCACCATCCCTGTGAAGGCCAATGTACCCGCGGGGATTACGATGAACCCCTCGCCATAAGGGAACTCCACAGGTTCCTCGCAGACTGGGAAAGGGATAATGGTAAATCCATCCTTCCCCAAAAACCGGATGAAACCAAGGACAAAAAAGTAGCTGTTGTGGGATCAGGCCCTGCAGGACTCTCGTGCGCTTACTTCCTGGCCCGCCGGGGCTACAAGGTCACCGTCTTTGAAAAGCTTCCTGTGGCGGGTGGCATGATGGCCGTTGGTATCCCGGAATACAGGCTGCCCAGGGATGAGCTTGCCCGGGAGATAGCCCTGGTTGAAGAGATGGGAGTTGAGATAAAAACGAACACTGCCTTTGGCAGGGACATAACCCTGGAAAGCCTGAAAAAAGACGGATACTCGGCCCTGTTCCTTGCCATAGGTCTTCACAAGGGACGCCGGCTTGGGGTTGAAAATGAAGATGCCAAAGGGGTGCTCCAGGGAGTAAAATTCCTGCGCGACGTGGCCCTGGGCAAAAAGGTCGAAATAGGCAAAGAAGTTCTTGTTATTGGTGGAGGAAACGTGGCCATCGACGTAGCCCTGACCGCCAAACGCCTTGGAGCTGAATCTGTCACCATGGTCTGCCTTGAAAAACGTGATGAAATGCCCGCATGGGAGCATGAAATCAGGGAGGCGTTGGAAAGCGACATCAAGATAGTAAACAACTTCGGGCCCAAGGCATTCTTCATAGATCCGGACAAAAGAGTCACGGGCATAGAATTCAAGACATGCACGGCGGTTTTCGATGAATCCGGCCGTTTCAATCCGCAATTCGACGAGAATGCATGTCAGGCGTTTTTCGGTGATACGGTCATTATAGCTATCGGCCAGGCCACAGATACCGCCGATATCGAAGCCCAGGGGATACCCATAAACTCAAGGGGAGGAATAGATGCTGACCCCATCACCCTGCAGACTCCACTTGAATGGGTTTTTGCCGGAGGCGACGCGTTCTATGGCCCCAAGTCCGTTGTGGATGCGGTAGCATGCGGCAAGGAGGCCGCCGAAAGCATCGACCGTTTCTTAAACGGCCAGGATATTGCAAAAGACCGTCAAAAGGACTGGAGCTTTGAAAAACCGGACCGTATAGACGCCCCGCATGCCGCCAGGGTGCCGGTGAGATGCCTTGACCCCGAAGCCCGTGAATGCAACTTCATGGAGGTGTCGTTCGGTTACACGGAAGATGAGGCCAGAAAAGAAGCCCAGCGCTGTCTCAGGTGCGGCATATGTTCGGAGTGTTACCAGTGTGTTAAGGCCTGCCTTGCAGGGGCCATAGACCACGAACAACAAAGAGTAGAGAGGGAAATCGAGGTCGGATCGGTCATTCTGTGCCCGGGCAACGAAACATATGATCCATCTTCCCTGGAGGATACATATAAGTATCTTTCATCGCCCAACGTATTGACGAGTGCGGAATTCGAAAGGATCCTCTCGGCGTCCGGACCTACCATGGGGCATCTGGTGCGCCCGTCTGACAACAAGGAGCCCAAAAAGATCGCCTGGCTCCAGTGTATCGGCTCCCGGGACAACAACAGATGCGGAAACGATTACTGCTCTTCGGTCTGCTGCATGTACGCGATAAAGGAGGCCATGATTGCCAAGGAACACGCCGACTATGATCTCGACTGTGCAATCTTCTACATGGACATCAGGACCTTCGGCAAGGATTACGATAAATATTATATGCGGGCCAAGGAACAGTCAGGGGTGAGATTTGTAAAAGCCCGTGTTCATACTATCAATCCTGATGCTGAAACAGGAGACCTGGTGTTCAGATTCGCTGATGAAAACGGCCAGATAGTCGAGGAACGATTCGACATGGTGGTCCTTTCAGTGGGTCTCCAGGCTTCATCTGATACCATTGAAACCGCAAAGAGACTCAATGTCGAGCTTAATGAATCAAACTTTGCGGCTACTTCGCCATTTGAACCTGTTTCAACATCACGTCCAGGTGTATATGCATGCGGTATTTTCCAGGGGCCCAAAGACATACCTGGATCGGTTACCGAGGCCAGTGCTGCTGCCTGTGCAGCCGGCAGGGACCTTGCAGAAGCCAGGGGGACCAGGGTTGCAAAGATTGAAAGGCCGCCTGAAATACCTGTCGAAGGCGAGGAGCCGAGAATAGGAATTTTTGTCTGCGACTGCGGAATAAACATAGCCGGAGTCGTCGACGTTCCTGAAGTCTGCAAGTATGCAGAGACACTGCCGTACGTAGTTTACGCCGGCGAGAATCTGTTTACCTGCAGCCAGGATGCTCAGGAGCAGATGAAGGAACTTATCAGGGAAAAAGGCATAAACAGAGTCGTTGTCTCATCATGTACTCCCAAGACCCACGAACCTATATTCATGGATACCCTGGAAGCATGCGGGCTCAACAAGTATCTTTTCGAGATGGCCAACATACGAAACCAGGACTCGTGGGTTCATTCGGATTCTCCTGAGGATGCGACAGAAAAAGCCAAGGAATTGGTGAAAATGTCTGTTGCAAGGGCTGCATCCCTGAGGCCTTTACACGAAAGACGAATACCTGTGACCAAACGGGCTTTGGTTGTTGGCGGTGGGATCGCCGGAATGACCTCTGCGCTCAACATCGCCGGCCAGGGTTTTGAGGTGGTTCTGGTTGAAAAAGAAGCAGAACTCGGCGGCCTGGCCAGAAGCTTGACAAGGACCATAGAGGGAATGGAAATACAGCCGTTTATCGAATCCCTCAAGGAGCGAGTGCTTGCCCATCCAAAGATAACTGTCTTCATCCAAAGCCTCATTGTAAGCTTCTCCGGGTTCAAGGGTAACTTCACTACTGAGCTGCTCGTGGGCGAGCAAATGGTAAGCAAGAAGATAGATCATGGTGTCGCTGTAATCGCCACGGGCGCAACCGAATACAAACCGGCTGAATATCTTTACGGCCAGGATCCCAGAATCCTGACCCAGATTGAACTTGCCTCAAAACTCGAAGAACCCGGGGCGGCATCAAAGCTCGATCAGGTTATCATGATCCAGTGCGTGGGTTCCAGGGATGACAAGAACCCCAACTGCTCCAGGGTTTGCTGCCAGACGGCCATAAAAAACGCCATACACATCAAGAAAGACAAACCCGAAGCCCAGGTTATCATTCTCTACAGGGACATACGAACATATGGCCAACTCGAGAAATTTTACACAGAGGCGAGACGCCTTGGAGTAATATTTTCACGCTTTGATCCGGAAAACCCACCTGTGGTTGAGAAAGACGGTGATGATCTCAAGGTCATCTTCACCGACCATGTCCTGGGTCGCAAGATAGAGGCTCATCCCGACGTGCTGGCTCTCAGCGCAGGCGTACAGCCAGCCGATACCGCAGAACTCGCCAACATTATGAAACTCAACCGTAATGCTGAAGGCTTTTTCCTGGAAGCTCATGTCAAGCTAAGGCCGGTTGAGATGGGAACTGACGGTATATACCTGTGCGGTACGGCACACAGCCCCATGCTGATCACCGAGACCGTATCCCAGGCCATGGCGGCGTCTTCCAGGGCGGTCACTATGCTGTCCCAGGACCACTTGACGCTATCTGCGGTTACTGCACGTGTTGAACCTGAAAAATGCGCCTCATGCCTGATATGTGTCAGGACCTGCCCCTATGGAGTCCCGAGGATAACAGACGAAGGTGTGAGCTACATAGACGATGCACTATGCCAGGGCTGTGGCGCATGCGCTGCTGAATGCCCTGCAAAAGCGATACAGTTGAACTGGTACGAAGACGACCAGATAATATGCAAAATCGATGCCTTGCTCGAAGAAGAGGAGGAAGCATGAGCCGGGAATTCATGCCAAGAATCATAGCGTTTTGCTGCAACTACTGAGGGTATTCAGCCGCGGACCTGGCAGGTTCCATGCGATTGAATTACCCGCCAAGCATCAGGATAATCAGGGTGCCATGTACTGGCAAGGTCGACGTAATCCATATCCTGCATGCATTCGAGAAAGGAGCTGATGGAGTCTACCTTGTCGGATGCATGGAAGGGGAATGCCATTACAAGTATGGTAACATCAGGGCGAAAAAGCGTGTCGAGCAGGCCAAGAAAATACTCGACACTGTGGGGGTGGGTGCTGAACGCGCCCGCATGTACAACCTTTCGTCCTCTGATGCGCCGCTGTTCGTGAAGTACGCAAAAGAGATGCACGAACTCATACTGGAAATAGGGCCCAATCCGGTTAAAGGAAAGAAGAAAAAAACAGCGGCATAGGAGATGGAATCCTTGTAGTAGTCCCCGACGGGCCGGTTTTCCTGCAACATGAACCGTTAAAAATGAGGATGTAACAGATGATAATCGCCGACAAAAAGCCGGTGGAGGAGATCATTGAGTATGTCAAGGACGTAGACAAGATCCTCATCCTCGGCTGCAACGAATGTGTCACTGTCTGCGAAGCGGGCGGTAAAAAAGAAGTTGCTGTGCTGGCATCAGCCTTGAGAATGTATTTTGCAAACCAAGGCAAGGATGCCAGGGTGGATGAAGTAACCCTGGAACGCCAGTGTGATCATGAATATTTGGAAGAGATACGTTCCATCGCCGATGAATACGATGCTATCGTTTCACTGGCCTGCGGTGTCGGTGTCCAGTTCACGGCAGAAAAATATCATTCAATCCCGGTTTATCCAGGGGTTAACACTTGTTTCCTCGGAGCCACGGAAGAACGCGGCCTCTGGACCGAACGCTGCCAGGCATGCGGTAACTGTATCCTTGCTTATACAGGCGGTATCTGCCCTGTTTCCAGGTGCGCAAAGCGTATATTGAACGGACCGTGTGGCGGGTCGAGCAAGGGCAAATGCGAAATCAGCAAGGAGACTGATTGCGCGTGGCAGCTCATCATAGACAGGCTAAAGTCCATAGACCGGATGGATCTTTATGAAAAACTTTTCCAGATCAAGGACTGGTCCACTGACAGAGCCGGAGGACCCAGAAAAGTCGTCAGGGAGGACGTTCAGATATGAAAAATCCAAAGACACCGAGTAAACTCGAAAAAATCATGGCCCAGGGCCATTTCGGCGTCACTTCTGAATGCGGCCCCCCCCGGGGGAGTGACCCCGAGGTAATCAAGCACAAGGCTTCCTTGCTCAAGGGCTACGTGGACGCCGTGAACGTGACCGACAACCAGACTTCGGTGGTAAGAACATGCAGTCTTGCAACATGTATTCACCTGAAGCTGATGGGACTCGAGCCTGTCTTGCAGATGGTCACCAGAGACAGAAACAGGATCGGACTGCAAAGTGATATCCTTGGAGCCGCATCCTTTGACATCCATAACATATTATGCCTTTCCGGTGATCACCAGAGATTCGGCGACCATCCCCAGGCCCAGAACGTCTATGATCTCGATTCAATGCAGCTCGTGAGGACTGTGCGGATCATGCGCGACGAAGGCAAATTCCTCAGCGGTGATGATATCAAGCGGCCGCCGGCCATGTTTGTCGGCGCTGCAGCGAATCCTTTCGCGGATCCTTTCGAGATCAGGGTTATACGCCTGGCGAAAAAAATCGAGGCAGGTGCCGAATTCATCCAGACCCAGTGCATATACAATGTAGACAAGTTCATTGAGTGGATAAAACAGGCAAGAGACCGCGGCCTGACAGAAAAGGCTTACATCATGGCCGGTGTCACGCCGCTTAAATCGGCTGGTATGGCGAAATACATGAAAAGTCGCGTTCCAGGCATGGATGTACCAGACGAGATAGTGGAAAGGATGGCGGGTACACCCAAAAACAAACAGGCCGAGGAAGGCATAAAGATCTGTATAGAAACCATTCAAAAGCTAAAGGAAGTCGATGGAGTCAAAGGTTTCCACATCATGGCCATTGAATGGGAAGAGCGGGTCCCGGAAATAGTCAAAGAAGCCGGCCTCTATCCAAGGCCTGAAGTAGATTAGCAACTGATTTGTACAAGAAACCGCGCCGGGGACGAAATTTCCCAGGCGCGGTTTTTCTTTACACGAGGACCAGTACATTGCATATCGACAACAAGGTAAAAGCAATGATGCTTGCCTACGAGGGTGTATGGCTCGCCATCACGCCCCTTTTGAAGGCCAACCGCAGGCTGAAATCAGGTTATGCCCAAAGATGCCTCAAGACCCCTCTGCCAGGATCAGATCTCTGGATACAGGCGGCATCAGGCGGGGAAGCATATATCGCAGAATCAATACTAAAGGAACTCAAGCCCGCTTCAAGAACCGCCGTTCTCGTCACCACAAATACATTACAGGGAATGGAGATCCTGGCTAGGGCAAAAGAGAGTCTTGAAAATCAAAAACTTGTGGTAAATCTTTCTTATTTTCCATTTGACATGCCATCCCTGGCAAGAAAGGCCCTTGCGCAAACAGACCCTGCTCTTACAGTCCTTGTTGAAACAGAAATATGGCCGGGACTGCTTTATGCTCATAAGGCGGCAAAAAAAAAGATCATCATAGTAAACGGCCGGATCACAGATAAAAGCCAGAAGGGTTACCGGATGATAAGAGGGCTTTTAAAAAAACTATCCCCGGACCATATCCTCGCAATATCACAAAAAGACGCCCAGGGGTTCGCCAGGATTTTCGGCCCAAAACATGTGGAGCAGATGAACAACATAAAGTTCGACCAGCTCGATTTCTCGGAAAAACCCGGCTGTTTGCCGGAATGGATACCAGGCGGTTTAAAATTCGTTGTTTTGGGCTCTGTCCGCTCCGAAGAAGAAAAAGATGTACTGAGCATAATCGAATTTTTGTTGTCAAACTATCCGGATATAGTGATAGGGCTCTTTCCAAGGCATATGGAACGCATCAATGCCTGGGCTGATAAGCTCTTATCCAGGAACAAAGCATATAAGCTGCGGTCAAGTCTTTCCCATCCGCCGCAGCCAGGCAGTGTAATTCTTTGGGACCGATTCGGTGAGCTCAACCATGCATACCGTCTTGCAAATGCCGTATTTGTCGGTGGAAGCCTTGCGCCGCTTGGAGGCCAGAATTTCATCGAACCCCTTGCAGCTGGTATAATACCGGTGATAGGACCTTTCTGGGACAACTTTTCATGGGTGGGTTCCGAAATTTTCGAACAGGGCCTCTGCATAAAAGAAAACAACTGGAAAGGTGTTGCCAAGGCACTTGGTTGTATTCTACAAAACCCGGCAGACAGACAAATAGTAAAAAACAAAGCATTTGAATATATCGCCAGAAGACAGGGGGGAACCAGACAGGCATGCAGGGTCATAGAAAAATATCTTGCTGGAAAATAAATGACGTACTTGTAAATTTTCATGATTAGCACCAATCCCCCCCGACGCATGGAGAAATTGATGCCGCAACCGGTAATGCAAAAAACATACGGAATCATACCGGCACGCTTCGCATCCACCAGGTTTCCCGGCAAGCCCCTTGCCGAAATTCACGGCAAACCGATGATCTGGCACGTCTTTAAGCGTGCATCTGCAGCCAGGCTCCTTTCTCATATCACCGTGGCAACAGACGATGACAGGATCGCATCTGCTTGTGACAGACTGGAAATCCCATGGGTCATGACCAGTAAAGAGCATCCAAGCGGTACAGACAGAATTTGCGAAGCAGCCCGAACTCTCGGCTACCCGGATGATTCTGTAATCATCAATATCCAAGGCGACGAACCTCTTGTATCAGGCCATGCCATCGATTCTTTGGCCTCGGCCTTTTTCGAGCCGGGTGTGGAGGCCGCAACCATTGCCGCCCGAATGAATCCCGAAGATGCCTGTGATCCCAACAGAGTAAAGGTGGTATGCGACTCTTCAGGTGATGCAATCTATTTTTCAAGATCACCGATTCCTTTCCACAGGGACACAGCAGAAAAATCATACCTCCTGCACATCGGCTTATACGGTTTCAGGTTTGCGACCCTAAAACGATTCGTCTCCCTTCCCGAAGGCGACTTGGAAAAAACGGAAAAGCTTGAACAATTGAGGCTCTTAGAGAACAAAATCCCCATACGGATCGTAATCACGGATCATTTCAGCATAGGAGTGGATACCCCGAAAGACCTTGCCAGGGTGGAGGAGCTGCTGGCCAAAAGCGATGGTACTGAATATAAATAAAAAGCACGACGCCACGTAAACATTCATGTTTATCCCGTCGTCCCCGGAGATGGAAATAATGAAAAAAATCATCGAAAAGATAAACCAGCTCTTCAACGATGTAAGGCTCAGGAAATTCTTTTTGAAAATCAGGCTCCCCGCCGGGATAATCTTTCTTGTGTGGCTCCTTTTGAATCTTGATCCGGCCTGGTTCTGGATCGGCCTTGCCGTGTCTGTCCCCGGAGAGCTCCTCCAGGTGTGGTGTCTTTCCACAATCAAGACGGCAAAACGCCTCACCACTGAAGGGCCTTACATGTTTGTCAGAAACCCCATGTATATCGGCCGGTTCTTCATGCTGCTCGGGATCCTCCTGATGACGGGAAATTTCATACTCGTTGGAATATATGTTGTCATCTATTACTTCTACATGACAAACAGGGTAAAGAGGGAAGAAGAGTTACTGGCAAAACTTTTCGGCCGTGATTACGAGGAATACAAAGCACTGGTGCCCGCATACATTCCGACTTTTGCTCAATTCGATACAAGCAGGCTCTGGCACGCAAACAAAGAAAGCCTTGCCCAAAACCATGCTTTGCAAAACCTGGCGCTTACATTTGCTGTATATGTGATCTGCTGGTTTTTTGCGTTTCACCCGCTGATGTAAAACTTGAACTTGCCGCATCAGGTGCTCACCTGATGGTATACTTTTTCCTGAACCTGATAAAGGAATATCCCTTGAATACCCATAACTTCCTTATCCTTTCAAGCTCGTGCAGCCGTTTTCTCCTGTTATCATCCAGGGTACAGGGCTGTAGCCTTGCCCAAACCTTGTAAACCCCGGAAAGATCGATCTCCTTTAAAAGCCCGTGCAGCCCGGGAGGCACCTTCTCAAGATCGACGCTGGACTGGAAATCTATCAGCGCAGGCTTTCCTTGGTTTGTAAGGATGATATTGCGCATATTCCTCGCGTCAAGGTGAACAATACCCCTTTCATGCATCCTGGAGACAAGTTCCTCCAGGGCAGGGAAAAAACCGGCGGGAATTTTTTTATTTTTCGCCTCCCGCAAGGGTATCCCCGGAATGTATCTGTAACCAAGAGCGTTTGGATCAAGCAGGAAAGGGTGAGACGGAATTCCGTCCATGCCCGCAAGCCGGCAAAAAGCATGATACTCCCTGCGCACCAGGAAACGACCCCATGTTTTTGCTATGGCTGGGGGCCTCAGCCCGAAGTCCTTGACTACCCACATGATATTATTCTTTTCAACAAGGATGATATCGGCATTACCCCATTTTCCCCGCACAAGCAGGCGATGGGGAAGAGACGATATCTCCAAACGGGAAAAAGGCACAACCATGATTACACCTCTATCAGGCGTTGGGATATCCTACATGCGATTGATTGAAACCGTCTGCTTGATAATTTCCATGTCCGGCACCAAAATATCGCCCAAATTCCAGGCTAAAGCCCGAGGCGGTCTATTATAAAGCTTTCAAACCCGGCCTCATCCTCCCGGCAAAAGACTATGCGAACGCCCATGACTACCACAGGAAACGGCACGGAAACCCTTCCCGCCACCTTCACCCAGTCCTTTTCCGTGGTCACCAGGATCTCTGCTCTGTTTCTTTCAGCCTCGGTGATGATTCCCTTGATATCTCCCGTGCTGTAGTCATAATGATCAGGGAATGATATGGTTTTTAAAATATTCCAGGGAAATTTACTGATCCCCGTAAAAAAAGACCTGCAATCCGCGATCCCTGCAAAGGCCAAGACACGGGTACCCGCGAATTTTCCCGAATCAGCGGGCGCATATTCCATGGCGACCGAAGGCGGCGGATCTGAAATTGGACAGGCAGCCGCCAGGAGAGGAACATGGCGAGTCATAAAAAAGGAAATGCCTTGTTTCAACACTTCCTCAAGCGGAAGCAGAACCTTGGATTCCGTCTCAGCGCGCAAACATCCCTCAGGGCAGCGGGTAAATACCACGGCATGGGCCCTTTTTACGCCATGGGCCTTTTCCCGGAGTATTCCGGCGGGTACCAGGCGACCGTTTCCAAAAGGATTCGTGCAATCAGCAAGCACGATATCAATATCCCTTGAAAGCCTCCTGTGTTGGAAACCGTCATCCAGGATAATCACATCCGGTGCAAAACGATCAAGCATCATCCTGGCCGCCTTCACCCTGTCCGCTCCCACAGCCACAGGGACCCCCGGAAGCCTCAAAGCCAGCAAAAAAGGCTCATCCCCGGCCTCGGCCGGACCGCACAGGATATTTTCCCCATCTGATACAATGCCGCCGGACTTTGTCCATTTGCCGCGGTATCCTCTGCTTACAATGACTGATTCAAGGCCGTGCTTTTTCAATAATGCTGCAATATACGCTGTCATCGGGGTCTTGCCGGTGCCTCCAACAGTCATATTACCCACCGATATTACTTTAACGGGCAGTCGCTGGATTCCGGCAATACCGCGATCGTACAGGAAATTACGTAAATCCACGACAGCACCGTAAGCAAGGGATGCGGAATAAAGCAAAAAAGGAACCAGGCCCTTTTTGTCCCCTGCCGGGGAACGCATAACGGTTTCTATCCTCGATCTTTTTCCAGGCAAAATCGTATTCCTCGACGTAGAGTCACCAAAAACGGGCGGCTTTGACAAAATCCTTTCCCACCGATTACGTGTCATGCGGGCGACATGTTCATGGAAGAAGCAAAAAACCGGCCCCTGCCAGAAAAAGAATATTCGTACCCCAGGCGGAAAGCCAAGGCGGGAAGATCCCCCCGTATCCCAGGGAGATGAAAAAGCTGTAGACGGTCCAGTAGGAAAAAGCCACGATGATCCCGTATGCGAAACTTGCTGCTGTGCCGCCAGGCCTTTTCCTGCGAAGCGGTATACCAGCCCCGATAAGGGCTACAATGAGACAGACCCCCGGAAAAGCCGTCTTGGCCCAGAGATCGACTTTGAAACGTGATGCATCATAACCTTCAGCCTCCATCCTCCTTATATACGCAGCAAGTGACAGGAAACTCATTTCTTCAGGTTTCTGCTCCACCATAGACAACTCCTTGGGGGAAATATCAAGCCCAACCTTTACTTTGTCGTGAAATTTCGCGTTGAAAAAACCTCCCGGAGCAGAAGCCTGTTGAACCATGCAAGAATAAAGAACCCACCCTTCTTTTTGGAAAGCGGCCCTGCGCGCATCATAACGCCTTGTCATGCGGAAATCCTGGTCAAATTCGTATATCGTAACTCCCAGAAGTGATTTGTCTTTAGGATCAAAAAACCTGGCATGGAAAATTCCGCCCGGAAACCTGATCCAGATATTTTCACGAACAGAAGCTATATACCTCTTCTTTCCTCTGGCCTTGGCGGAAACCATGTTAGCCTTGGCCGTACTAATGGGAACAACAACTTCCGAGAAGATGAAAAGAGCCACAGACATGCTGATTCCTATAACAAAAACCGGCCTTAAAAGGCTTGCGGGATTTATCCCACAGCTCTCGAGCGCAGTCAGCTCGTTATTCTTTTTCATCAGCCCGAATGTGACAAGAACCGCCAAAAGAAGGCAAAGCGGTATCATCTGAGATATAATAAGGGGAGTTTTCAACAGGAAGTATGCCCCTATGCTCTCCCACCGAGCAGATGCCGCCAGGAATTTATCTATGCGTGCAAAAAAATCAATGGCCAAGTATACAAAGACTACTATAAACAAGGCCGCAACAAAATAGCCAAGGATCTGCCTGCATATATATCGGGAAACAAGGGTCATTACCTATGCTCCAGTACCTCGGGCTTTACTGTGAAAAAAGACCAAAGCTTTCCCCTTTGCAAACACTATCAAGCAAGCATTATACATCCAGGCGGGGATAAGGCCCCGATCCCTTGCAGAGCGCACAAGCGCATAAACACCAAAGACACCCAGAACCATATCAGCAAGCCAGGCCCCGACAAACGGCGGGAGCAATCCCTTTGATACCAGCAGGCTGCCGGTGGTAAGCAGGAAATAATAGATGATAAACGAGCCGAGCGCGATAGCAAGACCTGCAGAGCGACGGGACCGTATCCGCCTAATACCAAGAGGTATTGCCAGTACAGACAAAACTACCGCAGAGATGGGAATCGCAAACCTCTGATGAATCTCCATGAGAACCGGTCCCAAGGGTTCTCCGGATGACTTGAGCTCTTTTTCCCGGGCCATGAGTTCTTCTATGCTCATCTCCTTTTTGCTCCTGCGGGAAAGGCGCTTTGAAATACCCGCGGCCTTGAGGTCCAGCCTTATCTCGTATGTATCGAAATTGACGGTGTAAGCCTGACGTTTGGCAAGATCGACCCTGTTTATCGTTCCCTTATAAAGTGTTAAAATATATGAGTCTCCGTCCGGGGATTCGGAGATGTACCCCTTGGGAGCCACCACGGTCACCGCTACACCCGGCTGCCTGTCATCCTCGATAAATACATCATTCAAGCTCCTGTCCTTGTAATCGATACGATTCACATAAAAGACAACCCCTTCGAAAAAATCATTAAAGGTTCGCTCAGACAGACCGATATTCACGTTCTCCCTGACGATCCTGAAAAGCTTTTGCTTATATGCATTCATACCTGCCGGCATACCCCACAAGGACATGGAAAGACCTACAAGGGCAGCTATCACGGAAAAGGTCAAAACCGGTGGAACAAGACGAAACAGGCTGATACCCGACGCCTTTAAGGCGGTTATCTCGTTGTCGGCCGACATGGATAATATTACCACAAGGACCGCCATCATTACGGCCATTGGAATAACGTAAACCAGGAAATTGGGCATCATATAGAAAAGAAGCGCAAAAAATGATCCGGCGCTTATTCTGAAATTTATTATCCAATGGGTGATCTCAAGTATCTGGCGCATCAGGAAAACAAACAGGAAGAAAAAAACAGCCAGCAGGAATGGAACCTGGAGATTAAAAAATACATACCTGTAAAGGATAGGAATCCTGCAAAGCGATCTCATTTGCCCACCTCGCCGGAGAATCGGCCGGTTTGCGCATTACCATACTGCATGGTAAAAATTCTTGCATATTCTCCATTCCTTTGGAGAAGCTCCGCATGCGTCCCGGATTCGACTATCCTTCCATTGATAAGGACCACTATCCGGTCGGCATCTATTATGGTGGAAAGCCTGTGGGCTATTACAAACGATGTCCGGCCGGCAAGCAGGTTTTTCAACGCCTTTTGAACCAGTCTTTCGGCTTCGCTGTCTAAGGCCGAGGTGGCTTCGTCCAGGATCAATATGGGAGCATCCTTTACGAGTGCCCTTGCTATGCATAGCCTTTGCCTCTCCCCTCCCGAAAGCCTGCTTCCAAGTTCCCCTATCATTGTCTGGAAACCCGCTGGAAGGGACTCTATGAAATCAAGGATATATGCCGCCCTTGCTGCATCAATCACCTCTTTTTCAGATGCGGATTTTCTGCCATATGCGATGTTATTGTAAATGGTATCATCAAACAGTATCGGCTCCTGAGTCACTATGGCTATCCTCTTTCTCAGCTCCGATACCGCCACCTTCCTTATATCGATACCATCTATGAGCACGGCACCTGAAGTCACATCGTAAAACCTTGGTATGAGGTTAACAAGAGAGGTCTTGCCCCCACCGCTCATTCCAACGATGGCAAGGTTTTCGCCCGGGGAAACCTCGAGGCATATGTCATGGAGCACTGTCTCGTCTTTCTCGTAAGAAAAAAAGACATGGTCAAAAGTAACTCCATGGGGCGGAGGAGGGAACTGCACCGGGTTTTCAGGATCCTTTATTGGAGAATCGGTTTCAATGACATCGAATATGCGATCCACCGCAGCCATACCCTGTTGGACGGCGTTGTTCAGCTTGGACAACTTCTTTACAGGTGGATAAAGCATGGATACCGCAGCCATGAACGAAAAGAAGGAACCCGGTGACTGGCCACCCACTATCACCTCCCTGCCGCCTATCCAGATGATCACGGCGATCCCGATTCCACCCAGTATTTCCATGACAGGTGAGGTAAGCGCCTTGACTCTTATAGTCTTGACATCAAACTTGAGCACCCTTGCGCTCTTTTCAAAAAACTTCTTTTTCTCATAGTCCTCCATGCCGAAAGCCTTCACAATCTTGTTGCCGCTGAATGTTTCGTGCAGCATGGCGTTCAGATCGGCCATGGACTCCTGGCTCCTGGTTGAAAACCGCCTGACGCGGCGGCCGAACTTTATTATCGGGTAATAGGCCACCGGAAGCACGAAGACGGCGAATATGGCAAGCCGCCAGTTCATGTAGAAGATTACACAGACAAGACCAATCACAGTAAAAAAATCCCTCAACGCGCTGGTCACCACATTTGAGACCATGTTTTTCACAACATTGACATCATTTGTGACCCTCGACATCAGTACACCGGTCTTTTTTTCATGAAAAAAGGAAAGCGGCAGGTCCATTATCCTGTCATAGAGAAGATCCCTGAGCCGTTTTATTATCCGCTCACCCACAAAACCCATCAAAAACTCCTGCCCGTACATAGCTCCTCCCCTGACCAGGAATATGACAATCACAAGGGCAGGCAGCAGGGCGAGCATCTTTTCGTCCTTCTTCATAAAGATATCGTCTATGACGGGCTTTACGAGGTATGCCACAGCAGACGAGGTGGCAGCGGTAAGAAGCATGCACACCATTGCTCCGGAAAGAAGCCCTGAACTTTCCTTGATGTACTCTATGATGTATCTGTGTCTATACTTGATATTTTTAAACATGAGCCTGCACGATTATTATGATTATTTTGCAATCAGACCGCGGGATGATGTATGACGTTTTTAAGACGGGGTTACAGATACTTACCGTGAAAACACCTCCGGGGCCGGGGTGATAAACGCACTGTTTTCATGCCTGTGGATGCATTGCTGCCAATCATGGAAGTCTACGACAGAGTCACCTCAGGGGCTGGTCTTTTCCACATCCCTATCCAGCATGGCAATGGCGATATCCGCGGTCCTTTCTGACGCCCCGGGAGGACCCAGCCTTTTGCGTACCTCCATCAGCCCCCTATTCACCTTGTCCCATTCAGCTTCATCTGAATATAATTTGGCGATTTGTGCCGCGATTTTTTCAGGAACCGCCTCATTTTGTATCAGCTCGGGAACAACCCTTCTTCCCGCGATAATATTGGCGAGGGATATATAAGGAACATCGATCAGCATCCGGCCAAGACCATAACTCATAGCTGATATCCTGTAAATTACCACAAAAGGTATGCCTAGTATGGCGCACTCCAGTGTCACTGTTCCTGAAACCGCTATCGCCACACGGCTTGACAAAACGATCTCCTCCACAGGACCGATTTTTTTTACAAGATCGATGCTCCCGGCATACGGGGCAAGAATCTCATCGTATATATCTTCACCCAGTGACGGGGCCACTGAAACAAGGAATCGAATACCTGGAAACCTGCGAGCGAGATGTGTTGCAGCAGCCATCATGACAGGCAAATGGGTCTTGACCTCTCCAGGCCTGGAGCCGGGAAGTATAGCCACGGCCGCGGGTTTTTCTCTCCCAGAGGTATCGGAAACAGAAGGGTACCTGTCTAGCAGGGGATGGCCGACAAAGGTGGCGCAGACTCCGTGCCTTGCGTAGAATTCCGCCTCGAATGGAAGGATTACGGCCATGTGATCCACGTAAGACTTGACGAGCTTGATCCTTCCCCTGCGCCACGCCCAGAGCTGCGGGCTTATATAGTATAGCACCGGAATCCCAAGCTTTTTCGCATACTTGGCCATCTTGAAATTGAAATCAGGAAAATCGATCAGGATCAAAAGGTCCGGAAGAAGACCTGCCATTGTCTTTCTGGCCGTGCTCACACTCCTGATGATACCAGGAAGGCGCGAGATCACCTCTGATATCCCCACAACTGAAAGTTCCGAGCAGTGTGCTATAAGACGTACACCGGCTTTTTGCATTTCATCGCCGCCGATGCCGCAGAAAAATATATCATTTCTTTTCGATTTCATGGCCGAAACCAGCATAGCACCGTGGTGATCCCCGGAGGTCTCGCCCGCGATAATCATCACGCACCGGCTGCCGGTGTCCAGAATACCAGAGGGGGTCATTTTAAAAAGGTCTCCATGGCCTTGTTGATCTGGGCTACAATCCCGGAGGCAAGTTCCAGCGCCGCCCTGCCCATCTCACCTGTAACCACCGGCCTCTTCCTGTATCTCACCGCATCGGCGAACGAACCTATCTCAGCGGCAAGGGCGTCTCCCTGCGAAAAACTATACTTGTCAAGATGCATCCCGGGTATGGGACAATTTTCATCGTCTTTGGCCTTCCTGATCCTTGTCACCTCGCGGTTTGCAAAATCTATGGCGATGTAGCCGTCTTTCTGGAATATACGGATCTTTCTTTCGGACTTGTTGGAAATCCTGCTTGCCGTCACATTGGCCACGGCACCGTTTTCAAACACAAGATGGGCATTTGCAATATCAACATTCCGGGTCACAACAGGTGTACCCAGAGCGTGGCAACTGCTCACGGGTGAGGCCACAAAGGTGAGAATCAGATCGATGTCATGGATCATCAGGTCGTGCACCACGCTTACTTCGGTACCCCTGGGCTGGTATATGGCAAGGCGATTCGATTCTATGAAAACAGGATCCTTTATCTGGTCCCAAACGGCCATTACAGCGGGATTGAATCTTTCAAGGTGCCCTACTTGCAGAATTCTGCCTTTGCGCGCAGCTGTTTCTATCAGCCTGTCGGCCTCCTCGACAGTGGTTGTAATAGGCTTTTCCACAAGGACATCCACGCCGTTTTCAAGAAAGAAGAGTGCCACCTCGAAATGAAGGGGAGTGGGCGTGGCAATGCTTACAGCATCCACAAGCCCGACCAACTCCTTGTAATCACGGAAAGCGCGTGTATGGCATTTACCCGCAACCGAAGCGGCGCGGCTTTCGTCGATATCAGCGACCCCGGCAAGAACGACACCATCCATTGAAGCGTATTTTTCTGCATGAAAGGCGCCCAGGTACCCGGTTCCCACGACACCGGCACGCAACCGCCGCGATCCTTCCGGCAACGAATCGTTATTGGATCGGGTCTTATCTCCAGGCATCTTCTTCCTCCTTCATCCCCACAATGGAAATTTTTTTTTCATCGGCAAGCCGAACCATTTCATCCCTGTCATAGATAACGGTCTTTTGTGCTTCTACAACCAGGACCCTTGCACCTGAATCGGCCATAGTCGCAATAGTGTTTGAGCCGACCGCCGGGACATCGAACCTGAAATCCTGTGCGGGCTTGCATACTTTAACGACTACTGCGCCTCCCTCTCCGAGGCTACCTCCCCTTTTTATGGTGCTGTCCGTGCCGTCTATGGCCTCCACCGCCAGCACACTGCCATTTTCAACAACAACACACTGGCCTATATCCAGACTACCCACAGCCTTTGCCATCCTCCAGCCAAGGGCCATGTCAGCTCTTTCTTTTTTTGCAGGCCAGCGCTTTGTCCATATCCCCCAAGGGGCCAGGAGATCAGGCATCAAAAAAGTAGATGGCCTGATGCGAATACCTGACTCCTCCAGGAAATCAGCAAACGTCCTCAGAACCCTGTCGTCGTGAGTATCAGCCTTGCGCATCCGGGCAAGCAAGGCCATCCCTTTAAGGTCAGGTCGCAGCCTTGAGAATATCCCGGCTTTGCGGATTCCTCCTATCATAACAGCGTCAGTTATATCCCTGCGCCTGAAAAATTTTATCAGCCGGCCTAATTGGCCTATGTGAATCATCTCCAGCTCGCAGACAAGATCTTTCAATCCGGGATCGGTTTCGCCGAGGTATCCAACAGCAAAAACATCAAAGCCCTTGTCCCTGGCTTTCTTTGCAAATACGGCCGGGAAAGGACCGTTTCCTGCTATAAGACCGATCCTTGTACCGGCCGGCTTCACGTCGGATTTTTTTTGCATGCCCGCATCCAATGATGTAATCGTAAAAAAACGAAATTCTGATCCAAAAGCAACGGCTCAACTACGTTGAGAAGACGTTCGGCGGTTTTATAAATTCTCATGATTAGCAGCAATCACTCCCGGGCATGAAAAGAGGTCTGTCCCTCTCCCAGGCCCCGGAGGTGTTTTCACGGTAAAGACTGATTACCTTGTGATCCCCCTTTCCGTTGTTTTTATGAACTCTATGAAATTCAAAACTTCAGGAGTGTTTTCCACTTCTGCCAAAGCCCGCTCAATCCCCTCCTTGACGGTGAGTCCAAGCCTGAAAATGATCCTGTATGCACGTTTAAGGTTCAATATCGCCTCGTTGGAAAACCCATGCCTCTGGAGCCCTACCTTGTTCAGGCCGTGGAGTACGGCCCTGTCGCCAGCGGCGATCACATAAGGAGGTATATCCTTGACCACGGCGGACTTTCCGCCAATGTAGGCATAATCTCCTATACGCACGAACTGGTGCACTGCTGTGAGCCCACCTATAATGGCATAATCCCCTATCTCAATATGGCCTGCCAATGTCGCGTTGTTGGCAAGTATAACCCCGCGCCCGGTCTTGCAGTCATGGGCGATATGGGTATAGGCCATGAGGAAATTTTCGTCTCCCACTGAGGTCACCCCGCCGCCGAATGCTGTGCCGCGGTTCAATGTGGCGAATTCCCGTATAACGGTTTTTCTTCCTATCTTAAGCCAGGTCTCTTCTCCCTGGAATTTGATGGCCTGGGGTTCGGCTCCTATAGACGCATACTGGAAAATCCTGCATTCCTCTCCTATCTCTACGAAAGGATCGATTGTCACGTGGGAGCCTATGATGCTTTTCGCTCCTATGATTACATTTTCCTTGATTATTGAATAAGGCCCCACCTCCACGTCTTCACCCAGATGAGCATCGGGATGGATTATTGCGGTTGGATGAATCATGCTTTTTTCTCTCCTCTCTCTCCCTTATGAAAGCTCTCCAACAACCTGCATATCTCTATAAAAAACAGAGCTGACGCAGCTTGTGGACCCCTACCCTACCAGGACAGCCATCAGCTTGGCCTGAGCCACCTTGATCCCGTCAACAGCAGCAACCCCCATCATCTTTATGAAACGGCTTCTCATACGCTGAATCTCCACAGAGAAAACCAGCTGATCACCAGGGATAACCGGTTTCCTGAACCGGGCCTGGTCCACGCCGGAAAAACAGACCCTGTCAGCATCTTTTTCCGGAAGGGTCTCAATGAGCAGAAGCCCTCCCGCCTGGACCATGGCTTCCACTATCAAAACACCTGGCATAATGGGGCGTCCAGGGAAATGACCCGCAAAAAAAGGTTCATTGATCGTGACGTTTTTAAGGGCTGTTATCCTTTCTCCTGGAACCAGGGACAATACCCTGTCCACAAGCAGGAACGGATACCTGTGGGGAAGCTTCTTTAGGATTTTTTCAATGTCATATTCCATGTCCGGTGCCACTTTCATATCCAGGAAATGAACCGCGGGCTGCCTGGCTGACTCTTACAGGGCCGGCCGCCTATTTATCCTCTTCTGATTTCTGCCTGATACACTGGAGATTCTGAACCTGTTTTTCAAGGGAGGACAACTTTTTTTTCAATTCCGGCAAGTCAGCTACGATCCTTTGCACTCTGAGCCAGCGCTTGTGGGGCATTTCCGGAGTTCCGGACACCATGCGACCTGCCGGTACCGAGCGGGTAACCCCGGCCTGGGGGCCGACCACGGCACCGTCGCCTATCTCTATATGCCCGCCCAGTCCTGCCTGACCGGCTATAATCACGTTTTTCCCTATCCTGGTGCTGCCGGCAATACCAACCTGGGCGACGATGATGGTATGTTCTCCCACGTGAACGTTATGAGCGATATGAACGAGATTGTCCGTTTTGACACCACGACCAACACGTGTCTCACCAAAAGTCGCCCGATCTATGGTATTGTTCGCTCCTATCTCCACATCATCCTCGATCACTACACGTCCCACCTGCGGCACCTTGCCATGCCCCCCTGGATCAGGCACAAAACCAAACCCGTCGCTACCGACCACGGTTCCGGAGTGTATGATCACGCGCCTGCCAATAACCGATCCGGCAAGTATGGATACGTTCGGATATATTATTGAGGAGTCACCTATGCTCGTGTCTTTACCGATATAAACATTCGGATATATGACAGCGCCATCTCCGATGGCGGCGCCATCTTCAATGGTCACGTTGTGTCCGATATAAACCTCGCTACCCAGACAAACCCCTTTTCCGATCACGGCATGCCTGCTGACACCCGCTGGCGGATGGGTTGCCGGGTGAAGGATTTCCGTAATTTTAGCCGCAGCTATCCTTGGAGAAGGGACATAAATGAGGTTTTTGGATCCGGGATCTCCATCAAAGGCTTCCGGCACGATCACAGCTCCTGCACCACATGACGGGATCTGTGATAAAAGCCGTTTGCCCTGGGCAAAGGTAATCTGGGTTGGGCCCGCCGCCTCGAACGGAGCAATACCGGTAATCAAAAAATCAGGGTCGCCCGCCATCCTGCCGGAAACTGCCTCAGCGAGCCTTTTTAAGGTCTCTGCCATAAGACGCCTCTATTCTGGGAAAACAGGCCAACAGCGACAAGCCAACACTATTTAGTTAGATAGAAGGCCTGGCGCAAGAACACACAACAAGATATTTCCGTATCGATGGATTATTAGTCTCCCTTTGCCCTCTTTTCATTGTATTCACGGATGATCTGATCCGTAATGTCGATCTTTTCAGGATAGTATACAGCCGAATTCCTGTCGACTATAAGGAGATAGCCTTCCCGCTTTCCTATATTTTCAGCCACCTTGAGTATCTCGTCTTGTATTTTTTTCAATCGCTCGATCTGGAGCTGCCGCAACTGGTTTTCATACTTTTTTTGCAGGGCCTGGAAATCGTATTTCTTGATCTCGAGTTCCCGTTGCATTTCCTCGCGCTTGTCCGAGCTCATGACCATGGCCTCCCGGGCAAGCTGCTGGCTCAGATCATCTATTTCCTTGCCCTTCTGCTTCAGATCATCTTGCATCTTCTCGCCCTTCTGCTTGAGTTCAGCTTCAAGGGCCTTTCCAGCATCTGATTCAGTTATAACCTTCTGGAAATCTACTACCCCTATCTTAGCGATATCTGCGGCAAAAGAGACGCTCGTCATGGCAATCAGAAAAGATATCCCCAAAACACTAATCAACGATAAAATACTTTTTTTCATATCATCCCCTGCATGTCTGTTTGCGGTTAACCAATCAAACCTGACGGCTTCGTAAAAAGCCTGTCTGCTGGTTAGATAAAAATCAAATTGTTACGATCCCCCAAGCCTACCTGGAAGCCTTAAGCTAATAAGCCCCCCCAATGGCGAATTCCCATCTTCCCGAGTCCTCGATGTAATGACCTTCATCATCCTTTCTTCGATCCAGGATATAACCCCTTTCAAGACGCATGGGGCCGAGCGGTGAATACCACCTTATACCAAAACCGGCCGACTGCCTGAGGTTTCCCAGGTCTATTCTCTGGTCTTTTCTATATACATTACCGGTATCATAGAAAACAAGACCGGTCAGCCCAGCCTCCTTTATTATGGGGAATATGAACTCAACATTTCCAAGAACGTACTTCTCTCCACCAATCTCATTTTTTTCCTCGTTATCCTCATACGCTGTAACCCCCCGCCAGTCAAAACCCCGCAATGTCGACAAACCGCCAAGGTAAAACTTCTCGTAATCGGGCAGGTATTTTGTTTCATAGGCATAACCGGCTTCAGCATGCAAAAACAAGGAGGTCGACCAGAACAAGGGGAAATAATGTCCCAGCTCCACCAAGGTCTTGATAAAACCAATGCTACCTCCCAAGCCGGCATACTGAACACTTGCCTTATGCCGGGATCCTTCCGTGGGGTTTATCACCCTGTTCCTGGTGTCGTATACAAGGGCCAGCGCCAGGCTGCTTTCTGTCTCTCTCCCCTCTGTGATCAGGTAATCCAGTCCATCCATCACATTGGATATCCGGCTGGAATCATAGGAATAAGTCAGATACACCCTGGTGTAATCAGCAACGGGATATCCCAGGGTTATCCCACCGCCCTTGCTGTCACGCTCGTATTCATCGTAGTCCCTTGTCCAGTTATATGCTTCTATTCCGGCGGAAAGTGGTATGTCAAACAGCCACGGTTCTGTGAAACCGAACCTGAACTGCCGTGACTGGCTGCCGGTCTGAAGGCTCAAATCGATGGTCTGCCCCCGGCCCAGGAAGTTCCTTTCAGATACTGATGCCATGACATAGAGCTTGTCTACCGCACTGTATCCGGCGCCAAAACTGAAAGTTCCTGTTGGTTTCTCCTTTACATTTATATGAAGCACCATCTTGTCATCAGATGAACCAGGCTCGGACTTTACTTTTATATCCTCGAAGTAATCGAGCCTGTAAAGATTCTGTATGGACCTGCGCAGTTTGGTGACACTGTATTTGTCTCCCTCGGCCACGTGAAGCTGGCGCCTTATAACCTTGTCCCTCGTCTTTTCGTTTCCGCCTATTTCTATTCTTTCAAAGGTGACAAGTACTCCTTTCCGGATGTAGAAGGTTATATTGATCTCCGGCGCTTTTTCCTTCCCGTCTTCCCCGTGCCCCGGCCTTGTCCTTCTCATCTGCGGAATCACATCCGCCTTGGCATAACCCTGGTCAGCATAGAGATCTGAAATCGTTATGACATCATTTTGGAGCACTTTCTGGTTGAAAAACTTTTCTTCATCTATGTGTATCAGGTCAAACAGCTTTGCCTTATCCTCTATAAGATCACCTGCGAAATCTATCTTCCCGATCCTGTAACGGGGGCCTTCTTCCACCTTGATAACAATCCGTATACCATCCTTTTTATACTCGATCACAGGATCTGCAACCCTTGCGTCTGCAAACCCGTGGTTCTTGTAAAAACTCCTGATCTTTTCAATATCCTGGGAAAGCAGCTCGGGATCAAGATCACCCGACCCGGTAAGCCATGAAAAGAAACCCGCTTCTTCGGTCTCCATGAGATCCTTGAGGGTATCATCATCATAGGCGCTGTTCCCCTCTATGATTATCTTCGTAACTCTGACCTTTTCACCCTCGCTGACCTTGAATTCAAGATCAGCCGTATTGTTTCCCTTGTCTTCCAGGCTGTATGTGACATGCACGTTATAGTAGTTCTTTTCCTTGTACATGGTCTCTATTGCCCGGATATCCTGCTTGATCCTGTGGATATTCGCAATCGCCCCGGGTTCCAGGGAGATATTCTCCAGTATCTCTGAATCCTCGAATACGGTATTTCCGGAAATGTCTATCTGCCTGATGGTGGGCCGCTCTTTTACCACGAAAAAAACCTTTACACA
>CAYVIE010000019.1:0-26671 GCA_964451355.1 uncultured Desulfobacteraceae bacterium | reverse complement strand
AGGAAGATTATGAAGGGAATTGATAACGATCCAGTGGCGGATAGATTCACGCTGAAAATTAATGGAGCCGATACCAATTTTTTTATTGGTAAAGTCGATGGCAAGCCCCGTTATATAGCTCTTGAAGCCAAGGCCACCGGTTTCGGAGGCGACGTTGGCATGATGGTTGCCATAGATATGAAAACTGATAAAATTGTAGGTGTTTCAGCAACAACCCACAACGAGACACCTGGTTTGGGTGCCAGGGTTGCCACAGATACCGACTTTACATCACAGTTTGCCGGACTACCCGCAGATCAGCAGTTCAAGGTCACAAAGGATGGTGGTTCCATAAACGCATTGTCGGGAGCTACGATTACCTCAAGGGCTGTTTGTGAAGCGGTACACAAGGCTGGTCTTTTGTATGAAAAAAACAAACAAAAGATTAAACAAGAGATCGGGAAAGCCGGATAGTTTTATTTGCCTTTAAATGTTTTGATATCAATGAAGTAGATTAGCCTCATAGTATGGAACTCAATAAAACTTGTATGCAGGTAATCAATAAGGACATATGAATCATGGCCAAGTCGATAGCTCAGGAGTTTGTTAAGGGTTTGTGGGATGAAATCCCTCCATTTCGTCTCGTACTCGGGCTTTGTCCCACACTGGCGGTTACAAAGAGTGTTGAAAATGGGATAGGGATGGGACTTGCAACCACATTTGTCCTTGTATGTTCCAATATCCTTGTCTCCATGCTCAGGAATGTAATTCCTTCCAAGGTTCGCATTGCATGTTATATCATTATCATCGCTACATTTGTCACGGTTGTCGAGCTCTTGATGCAGGCCTATACTTACCCCCTTTATATGAAGCTGGGAATTTTTATACCGCTGATCGTTGTCAACTGTATTGTTCTGGGAAGAGCCGAGGCGTTCGCATCAAAAAATCCGATCCTGCCTTCCATGGCAGACGGTCTGGGGATAGGAATAGGTTTCACCCTTTCCCTTGCAGCTCTGGGAGCTGTTCGTGAAGTGCTAGGCGAGGGAACATTTCTGGGACATGCAGTATTTGGGAGCTCGTTTATACCTTTTACTTTCATGGTGGAGGCCCCTGGAGCATTCATTTGCCTTGGGCTGATGTTGTGCGCAATGAACCTCGCAGGGAAAAAATAGGTCTTTAACACCCTGCTGAAATTGTCGATTCTGCCATGGTTACTTGTCATGCGATGTTAAAACAGAAAAGACAAAGTAGATTCCTGGGGAAACATCAATCGTTGAATAAGGGGTCGTAACAGATGGATTATATTGTTCTTATTATAAGCTGTATATTTATCAACAATATTCTCCTTGCCCAGTACCTGGGCAATTGTCCGTTTCTCGGCACTTCAAAGAAGATGGAGACAGCAGTCGGTATGGCCATGGCTGTTATTTTTGTTTTGGTCATGGCGGGTGTTATAACTTGGGTAATCGACACATATTTTCTCAAGCGTCTGGGAATAGAGTATTTGCGAACAATAGCATTTATTCTAGTGATCGCATCCCTTGTTCAGTTTGTCGAGATGTTTCTCAAAAAGAGTATTCCTGCTCTTTATGCGGGGCTTGGGATCTTTTTGCCGCTTATAACAACAAACTGTGCTGTTATGGGTGTTTGCCTGATAAATATCAAGGAAGGTTATTCTTTTCTCGAGGCCTTGACCGCATCTTTTGCATATGCGGCTGGATTCGGGCTGGCCCTGATTCTCTTTGCTGGTGTTCGCGAGCGTATCATACTCGGCCGCGTTCCCAAACCCCTGCAGGATACGTCCATCGGATTGGTAACAGCCGGTATGCTCTCATTGGCTTTTCTTGCTTTTAAAGGGATGGTTTGATGCGGTGATCGTATGTCATGATGTCGAGGCGACAATTAAAGCCAGTATGAGATGATATAACTTAACAAAAGAAAAGATTAAATCGCGAGGTTGATGTGCTAGAAGCGATACTCTTTACGTTGGGATTGGGCTGTGCGTCGGGATTGATATTGAGCATTGCCTCGAGAATTTTTTACGTATACGAGGATCCCAGAATTGCTCAGGTTGAAAATCTTCTTGCCGGTGCAAATTGCGGCGGTTGCGGCTACGCCGGGTGTTCAGCCTGTGCTGAAGCCATCGTGAACGAGGAAGCTCCGCCAAATGCATGTATACTTATCGGACCGGAGAATGTTTCTGCCATAGCAGGCATTATGGGGTCAGAGGTTGGAGCAGCCGAGTCCCTGAAGTCTGAAAATACTTGTGACGGTGGTATAAGGGCAGCAGACCGGTATTATTATGAAGGATTGAACAGGTGTTCTGCTGTGGCCGCCCTCTATGGGGGCATGCGTGAATGTAGTATTGGTTGCATAGGTCTTGGTGATTGTGTCAGGGCATGTAAGTTTTCAGCGATATGGATAGGTTCAAACGGTTATCCCGAAATTGACGAGACAAAATGTGTTGGTTGTGGAGCATGCGAGAAAGCTTGTCCTAAAACCATCCTGACCGTCACGACACTCTCACAGCGGCTATTGCATCTGAACGCTTCTGTTGATGCCTTGGCGCCATGCCAGCAAACATGTCCTGCTGAAATTGATATCCCGAGATACATAAGCCACATACGCAACCGTGATTATGGAGCGGCTGTAGATACGATAAGGGAAAGGAACCCCTTGTTGCTTGCGTGCGGTAGGGTTTGCCCGCATCCTTGCGAGGATTTTTGCCGGAGGGGTATAGAGGATGAACCAGTCTCCATAAATCAATTGAAGAGGTTTGTTGCGGACTGGGAAATGAATTCCGGCAAGCGGCGGCCTATACCCTGTGCGCCTGATACCGGCAAGCGTGTAGCAGTAATAGGCGGCGGTCCTGCTGGTTTGAGTTGTGCCTATTTTCTTAGGAGGGCGGGGCACAGTGTTAACATCTTTGAAGCGATGCCCAAGCTTGGCGGCATGCTTCGATACGGTATTCCGGAATACAGGCTTCCCAAAAAGGTGCTGGACTGGGAAATAGAAGGAATACTGAATCTCGGTATTGCCCATCATACCAACGTGAGGCTTGGTGTGGATTTTGACCTGGGTTCCCTTGTGGGTTCGGGATTTGATGCTGTTTTTATTTCTGTAGGAGCGTGGAAGGATTACCGCCTTGGTATACCAGGCGAAGACCTTGACGGATGTTTTACTGGCATTCATTTTCTGGCAAAGATCGGGAATGATGAACCGGTAAAAATCGGAGAATCTGTGGCTGTAATAGGTGGCGGTAATACAGCTATTGATTGTGTAAGGACTTTGATAAGGAAAGGTGCCAGAAAAGTTTATCTGGTATATCGTCGAACGCGTAAGGAAATGCCGGCAAATGATGTGGAAATTGTTGCAGCCGAGGAAGAAGGCGTCGAATTTATATTTCTGGCATCTCCCAACAAGGTGCTGGGTGATGATGAAGGGCGTGTGACAGGGCTTGAATACCTTAAAATGGAATTGGGTGAACCTGATGCCAGCGGGCGCAGGCGCCCGGTGCCTGTTGAAGGTTCTGAAACGGTTCTTGATGTCGACATGATAATTACCGCCATCGGACAATCCCCCGATGTTTCATTCAGAAAAGAGGGAACAAGGTTGAACGAGGTGAGAGTCACCAGGTGGGGTACATTTATGGTGGATCCCGAGACCTGTCAGACAGATGTACCATATATTTTTGCCGCTGGTGATGCCGCAACAGGGCCATCTCTTGTTGTGGATGCTATTGGTGGGGGAAGACGAGCCGCAAGGGCTATTGACCAGTTTTTGAAGGGCCTGCCTGTCACTCCACAGCCAGGAGCTATATTGAACAAGCAGATACCCGAAACTTTATTTGATTCAGTTCCCGGAATCCGGAAAAAACCAAGACCTAAAATGCCTGAGCTTCCAGTAGAAGAAAGAATTGATAATTTCCGGGAAGTTGATCTTGTGCTGCCGGAGAACGTTGCATTGAGGGAGTCGGAACGTTGCCTGAACTGTTGCAGGCTTTGTTATGATCCTGATGTCGTACGGGATATGGCAGTATAAAGCGCCTAAGTCTATTTTTCAGTTTGATTAAATTTTCCGTCAAATTTTCTTCAGTTAATTTTTATTTTTAGTATTGTTTTCCCCTTGTAGTTTGTTGAGTTAATAATTATTTTATTAAAAATAATAGTACGTCGTAAAAGGCGGCCTGATGCGATGTTTGCCTGCGTGAAGGCAAATAATGCCTGATAAAAAACAATAAGCTTTGATGTGATTTCGCCGCCAACCAGGAAAGCTAACCTACGAAGAAGGTGCTTTATTTCCATTAAGTTTAATCCTGAATTAAGATATCGGAAGATAGTTTGTTATAGTTCTTCAGCGATGTGGTTTTAACTTTTGGCTAACAGGAAAAAAATGGAGAGAGGGATGGTAACCCTTGAGCAACTTGATCAGGTTGAAGCATTTAAGAATTTAAACAATGAACAGCTCAAAAGGATCCAAAAGTTCGCTACAAAAGAGACTTATTCCTTAGGGGACAAACTTTTTACCGAGGGAGATCCTGCGCAGCATTTATGGGTAGTCCTGCAGGGCAGGGTAGATTTGCGATTCGAGTTGCCTGGAGGAAGACCTGCGACTGAAGATCATACAATATCGACTCACGATGCTGGTGATAATGATCCCAAGAAGAAAGTATTCGGATGGTCATGTTTTATCCCGCCATACCGGATGCGATTGTCTGCTTATTGCGTCAGCAGAAGTTGTGAAGTAATAAAGATCCCGCGGGAAAAACTGCTTGAACTGTTTGAAGAAGATCCCCAGATGGGTTATAAGGTGCTCTCATATCTCATAAAGGTTGTTGGCTACAGGTTTCACCAGTTCCAGGAGGAAGTTTCAAAACAACGGGGGCATTATATCATGCATTCCTGGTAGCCCTGAAATACCACAAATTACGTAACTGAAGCGGATAACCTCTGAAATTGAAATAGTTATCCGCTTTTTTTATTTTTATTTGAATCGTCTCCTGGTATTAAAAATTTTACCTGGATCAGTATACTTTATCCTGTATTTCCACACGCGCCAAGGCAATCTGTTGTATAAAAACTCGGCCGGTTGTGGCCAAAACGCAAATGGCATGCAGGAAATGCCTAGAAGGGATGAGAGTGAATTGCTTGCTCAATAACGCCCATTTAAAAGCCTGTCATTTTGCCTGGAAACATTATTTGACTTATGATGGAGGATGCCAATGGAGGAGGAGATCCGCCGCCGCAAAAAAGAGATCGAAGTTGAGCTTGAGCGCTTCTATCAAAGACTTTATGAAACTGATGCCAAGCTTCGCGCCTATCTCGCTGATCGTGCCAACAAGCCGCATCCAAGACATGAGGACCTTATTCAGGCCATTCGCAACTACAGGATTCCACCCCGATATTCAACAAAACATCTAGAGACCATGCTTGAAAACCTGCAATGGAAGGCTTACTATTTTGAACAATCCTGGCGCCAGATATGGGAAAATGCAGAAAGGCTTAGACTCAAGCAATTTCAGGAGTCAAAAAGGCAGGCACCGCCTACTGCTGCATCAGACAGAGAGAAAGAGAATAATGCTACAAAGCAGAAGATTTATTCTGTCGACCGGTTATGGGAGCTCCAGCAAAGACAACGCAAGCAGATGGGGCTTGACCCGGAGGCTGAGTCCAGAACTGATTTTATAAAGCGGATCAAAAAGGAATATGGCCGGCTCGCCAGCGAGAAAAAGTCCAATGAAGAGATTATAATGACGTTTGATTCAGCCCAGAAACGCTGCCGTCTTACTGTGAGACGCAAGGAAACCGAGTAATCTTATTCAGGATTTGTCATCCATTTTTTCAAGCTTGCTTATGATGTATTGCATGTCCTGGGGCAATGGTGATGAAAAGAAGACAGACTGCCCGGTTGCTGGATGTAAAAATTCTATTTCTTTTGAATGAAGCATCTGGCGTGTTATTTCATTTGAAATTCTTTTCAGATCACCTTTTAGTTCTTTCTTGTATCGCCTTCTGTAACCATAAACCCTGTCTCCGGCAACTGGATGCCCTAGTGTCCTTGCATGGACCCTGATCTGATGTGTTCTGCCGGTATGCAGCCGGAATTCTACGAGGCTGAATCCTGGAAAATAATCTATAACAGTCCAGCTTGATTTTGCATTGCGCCCTTTTTCAGGTGAATGGGACACCGCCATCTTTTTCCTTTCGCTAAGGTTTCTTGTTATTGGTATATCGATCTCACCAGTTTCAGGATATAAATGCCCGCAAAGAATCGCTGCATAGACCTTTTTAACCGTTCTGTTCCTGAATTGATTTGTCATAGCCAGCCATGCGTGATTGGTACGAGCGGCTATCATTATACCTGATGTATCCTTGTCAAGGCGGTGTACAATGCCTGGGCGGTGAATGGGGCCGGCATCTTTAATATCAGGGAATTGATATATTAGTCCATTTACAAGGGTATCGGCAGGGTGCCCGGGAGCCGGATGCACTACCAGTCCGGGAGGTTTATTTATTACAATGATATGCTCGTCAGCATAAATTATATCCAAGGGTATGGGCTCAGGCTTAGGCGGTGAAAGGTTTTGGCAATCATGCGGAGGCAATGAATTGATCGTTACAAGATCTCTGTTTTTTAGTTTATAGGAAGCCTTGGCGGTTTTCCCGTTGATCAGGACATGACCGGTATTGATCAAGCGATTGAAGGATGCCCTTGAGTATTGAGGGAATTTTTGGGACAAAAAAACATCTAGCCTTATCCCTGAATCGTTTTTTTCAATACGCATGGTCACATGATTTACTTGTGTCATTTAATCAGAATTCCATGTCGATGCATAATAAGCATAAGGAAATGACTTTTTCACGGACCAATTGAATGTACCAGGGATTTGTGCTACTGGAAGGATTTAGCATAAAAAAACAACAAAAGAACAACAGCAATCCGCAAAGAATTAGTTTATGATATTACCATAAAATCTGCAGAAAAAGCCCACCAGGTTGTATGGGCTTTTTGAGATTTCGGGACGTCACAAAAATGTTGATCATGCAATCCGGGACTTCGGGCATTATTGGACTATGATTCAAGCACAGCGATGATCTCTTTCATAACTGTTTTTTCATCCTGCCTTCTCGCCATGCTGATCTCTTTTAGGAGAAGTGATTGTGCCGTGTCGAGCAGCTTTCTTTCACCGAACGAGAGCTCTTTGGTCGATTTGAGAAGATAAAGGTCCCTGAACACTGATGCCACATCATACAAAGAGCCGGTCTTTATTTTATCCATGTATTCTTTGTAGCGGCGGTTCCATGTTTGGGTGTCTGTTGAATCATCTTTTTTTTGCCTCAGCACATCGAATATTTTTGCGATCTCCTCTTCATTAACTAGTTCACGCAAACCTACAGATTCGATATTAGCGGTTGGAACCATTATGATCATCCCATTCTCTATAATCTTCATGATATAGAATTCGTGGGTTGTTCCATTGATAACCCGAGATTCGACAGATTCGATCTTTCCGACACCATGTGCTGGATATACCGCAAGATCTCCTATTTCAAACCTCTTTTTTCGATTATCCTTTTTTATTGCTGCTTTATTACCCATGGCTTTATCCTGCTATTAGATAAAACTTTTAATAAATCCAATCATGCAAACTTTATTCCAAAAAAAATATTAATAACAAATTTTTTAAATTTCAGCAACAAAAAAACGGGCGGTAAAAATTACCGCCCGTTTTAGTCTCGTGAATTATTGCCAAGCAGTATTACATAAGGAAAGGCACCATCAAGAGGGCAACCACGTTTAGAATCTTGATCATCGGGTTGACTGCAGGACCTGCGGTGTCTTTGTATGGGTCACCTACAGTATCGCCGGTGACAGCAGCCTTGTGAGCATCGCTCCCTTTGCCGCCGAAGAAACCATCCTCGATGTATTTCTTTGCATTATCCCATGCAGCACCACCTGTTGTCATGGATATCGCCACGAAGAGTCCGGTGACGATGCTTCCAATCAGGAGACCGCCAAGAGCAACCTTACCGAGGAAAACTCCCACGATAATCGGAGCAACGACCGGGAGGAGCGCCGGAACCAACATTTCCTTGAGGGCGAACTTTGTAACAATATCGACGCACGTGTGATAGTCGGGCTTGGCTGTACCTTCCATGATCCCGGGTATTTCCCTGAACTGCCTGCGAACCTCATCGACAACGGCGCTGCCTGCTTTCCCAACAGCGCTCATGGCCATGGATGCAAACAAATAGGGAAGAAGGCCGCCGATGAAAAGGCCTATGATCACGTTGACATCGGCAAGGTCAAACCTGATATCCGCTGAGCCGCCATGGAGCGCGAATTCCTGGGTGTAGGACGCAAAAAGAACGAGAGCAGCAAGCCCTGCTGAACCGATAGCGTATCCCTTGGTAACAGCCTTGGTGGTGTTACCGACAGCATCCAGAGGATCTGTCACAGCGCGTACGCTGTCATCAAGCTCGGCCATTTCAGCAATACCGCCTGCATTGTCGGTGATCGGCCCGTAGGCGTCTATCGCGATAACCATGCCGGTCATGGAGAGCATTGCAACAGCTGCTATTGCAATGCCGTACAGTCCGGCAAAGTTGTAGGCGACAGATATACCAGCGCAGATCGCCAGGACTGGCGCTGCCGTTGACTGCATGCTGACCGCAAGGCCCGCAATTATGTTTGTTGCATGACCGGTTGTTGACGCATCAGCAATCTTTTTCACCGGGGCATATTTGCCGGTATAGTATTCTGTTATAACCACGATGAGAACTGTCAGTACCAGGCCAACGAGGGAAGAATAATAAATATCTAAAGCGGTGATGCCGTCGAAACCGGTTATAAGTTTAGTGGTGAAGTAATAGAATGCTACAGCAGCCAGAACTGCGGCTCCGAACATACCCTTATACAGGGCTCCCATGATGTATTCACTTTTTCCAAGGCGCACGAAAGTGGTTGCGATGATGGATGCGATTATGGAGACGGCGCCCAGAACAAGCGGATAGAAAACCGCCATGGAGTTATCCGGGAAAAGCAGGTAGCCAAGAAGCATGGCAGCGACAACCGTAACTGCATAGGTTTCAAAAAGGTCTGCCGCCATTCCGGCGCAGTCACCAACATTGTCGCCTACATTATCAGCGATAACAGCCGGGTTCCTTGGATCGTCTTCCGGGATACCCGCTTCAACCTTTCCTACCAGATCAGCGCCAACATCAGCTCCCTTGGTGAAAATTCCACCACCAAGCCTTGCAAAGATGGAGATAAGGCTGCCGCCGAAGCTGAGGGCGACAAGGGGAATGACATCCTGAACGATGGTGTAATATCCGGCAATGGATGTCAGGGCAAGACCAGCAACTAGCATTCCCGTAACAGAACCGCCCCGGAACGCCATTTTAAGGGCTGTGGCGAGTCCGCTCTTTGCGGCCTCGGCTGTCCGTACATTTGCCAGGACAGATACCCTCATCCCTATGTATCCCGCAAGGTAAGAAGCCACAGCTCCCACAACGAATCCGACCGCGGTGACAGGACCTAGGGTCGCATAGATGATGAGAAAGATGATAAAACCGACAATAGTGATGCTTTTCATCTGCCTGTTAAGGTAGGCAATGGAACCTTCCTGGATGGCGGATGCTATCTCCATCATCCTTTCGGTGCCGGTGGGCGCACTTTTGATCATGACGGCGATGATAAGGGAATAAAGTATTCCCACCACACCGATCAAAGTGCAGGTCAAGGGGATATTTTCCAGCAACGCTTCCATACTGAAACCTCCTTCTTGTTGGATTAAAAGTTTGAACCCACAACAACATCAACACGTGACTACCTCTATTATCATCCGCCGACGATGTCTATTGCTTCCGGCGGCTTGCATTCCATCATATCCTGGCTGTTTTCAGCAGCATTTTCGGAAAATAATTCCCCAACCTGGTCTCGGATTCGAAAAATTTATTTAGCGGCCTTTTTCCACAAGGGACCGAAGTTGTTAAAGCTCCTTCCTGTTGAACTTATTCATGCCCGCAGGCACGCCTTCTAAAAGAATGGTCTCCACAGCCTCGGCCGCAGTGGCAATCGCTGCATCGATTTTGTCCTTTTGTTCCGTTGTAAACCCGGACAGAACAAAATCTGTGACTGTCATCATAGCGGGTGGCCGACCTATTCCGATCCTGATGCGGGGGAAGCCGCATGTAGCGAGGGCCTTGATTATTGATTTCAGGCCATTGTGACCGCCGTGCCCTCCATTGAACTTGATTTTGATCCTGCCGAATTCAAGATCTATATCATCATGTATCACCAGGATATTTGCTGGATCGATCCTGTACCATGCAGAAAGCTGTTGGACAGGAGAACCGCTATTATTCATGAACGCCTGGGGTTTAGCCAGTATTACCGGAACCGACACAATTTTGCCTTTTCCGGCCAAAGCGTTGAATTTTACTCGCCCGAGGTTGATCCCGTAAATTTCAGAAAGGCGGTCAATTACCATGAACCCGGTGTTATGCCTTGTGTCTTCGTATTGTGGGCCTGGGTTCCCAAGGCCGACAACAAGCCAAGTTCTATTCACGATTGAAGTCATTTATTTTATATACGGCATTGGTTTTCACGATCCGGGTGTCATCGGTCTTTCGCGTCGGCTCGAACCTGACCGGATTGTATATCAGGGTATCCCCTATTCGCCCCCTTCTTCGTTTTCTGGGGTTTCAGTTTCCTCACCCTCGATTTCCTCTTCAACGGCAGCTGGTTCTTCCTCCTTCATCTTCCCAACCACGGTAACAATCGTGTAATTGGTATCGTGCGGAATCTCCACCCCTTCGCCCAGTTCGAGATCCTCAACATGAATCGCATCTCCGATATCCAGGTCTGTTACATCCACGGTGATCTGCTCCGGAAGGTTGCCGGGTAGACAGGAAACTTCAAGTTCGTGCCGTATTGTCTGAAGCATTCCGCCGCGTTCAACGCCCTTGGAGATGCCGACGGGTACCACCGGGAGCGTGACTGTAATTTTCTTATCCATCTGGATTTCTGCAAAGTCTACGTGCAAAATAGCCTGGGTTAAAGGATCCCGTTGCAGCTCTTTGATCATTACCGTTTTTTGCTCGGAAGATCCGTTATCGATGCTCAGACGGATCATTTGTCGCATTACCTTAGGGTCCCGGATGAGTTTTTCGAATTCAGCCGTTGAAATGGATATAGGGGTACTTTTGCCCCCGCCATAAACAACAGCAGGGATTCTCCCTTCGGCCCTCATGCGACGGGCCGGGCCTTTTTTTCTGGATTCGCGTTTTTCTGCTTTTAGCTGGTACATACTCAAAAGATAACCTCCCTGGAAGGTTTACAAAGAATTAGACGAATAAGGATGTCACCGAGTCTCCGGTATGACTCCGGAGCATGGCTTCACCCAACAAATCAGCTATACTAAGAACTTTAATTTTCGGGCAGGCAGCCTCTTTTTCACCAAGTGGTATTGTGTCAGTCACCACAAGAGTTTTTATTGGCGATGCGTTGATTCTTTCTATGGCCGGCCCTGAAAGAACAGGATGGGTGCAGCAAGCGTGGACAGCCTTTGCACCATTATCGCAAAGCGCCTGTGCAGCTTCGCTAAGGGTGCCTGCGGTATCGACCATATCGTCAAGTATCATGGCTGTTTTATCCTTGACATCACCGATAACCGCCATGGCTTTTGCCTGATTGGGCTTTGACCTGCGTTTGTCTATTATGGCAAGTCCGGCATTCAATCGCTTGGCGAATGCCCTTGCTCTTTCAACGCCCCCGGCGTCAGGAGAAACGATTACCATCCCGCTTGGGAATTCCGCTTTCATGTAATCTATCAGCACGGGAGCGGCAAAAAGGTTGTCAACAGGTATGTCGAAAAAACCCTGGATCTGACCGGCATGCAGGTCCATCGTAATGATCCGGTCAGCGCCCGCAGTGGTCAGCATGTCCGCGACAAGCTTGGCACTGATGGGCACACGGGGCGCAACTTTTTTATCCTGCCTTGCATATCCGAAGTAGGGAATTACAGCAGTAATTCTTTTTGCCGAAGAGCGTTTGAAGGCGTCTATCATCAGCAGGAGCTCCACCAGGTTGTCGTTTACCGGGGAACAGGTGGGCTGCACCACGAAGACATCCTTGGAGCGGACGTTTTCATCGATTTCTATCTGGACCTCGCCATCGGAAAACCGGGTTACCTTGGCCAGTCCAAGGGGTATGCCGAGATAACGGCATATTCGTTTAGCTAAATTCGGGTTGGCGTTACCCGAGAAAATAATATAACCGTTGTTGTTGGATATTTTTGTACTCATTTTTCAGTTATGTCGAATTTGCATGTTTTATTGAGAGCGTTCTACCTCAACAACACCACAATTGTAAACCCGGCGGCCATTATCGTCCCATTGGCTCCATGCCGCCCGGGCGGTATCCATGCGGTTATCAAGCTCTTTGCCCGGATCCGCAAGCCATCGTTCGTCATTTAGATGCGCAAAGGCGGCTGTTTCGATAATAGTTTAATATTACCAGACGGTTGCCGGCAATGCAGACAGCGTACAGATGAGCTCTCCAAAGGGCGGGCTGTGCTTCAGTAAAAAAAACGCCCGCTGGCATTTGTTCTGAAATACCCTGGTAATAACCGATGCTATAAAATTCAACATTTCCCGCCAGGGCCAGGGATTTGAAATTCTGGCTGGGGCGGGAGGATTCGAACCTCCGAATGCAGGAACCAAAATCCTGTGTCTTACCGCTTGACGACGCCCCATTGATTCTCAATATCAGTCGCTTATTAATACCACCAGCCGCAGGGAATATTCATAGATCCGTGCGGAGTATGGAGACAAAAAGGCGCCAGTTTTCATGCCTGCCGGATATCGTCCTTGCAGCCTTTCTTGCCTGGTTCGTATTATTAAAAAATCCAAACACGCACGACCCGCTCCCGCTCATCATGCTAAACAGGGAGCCTGCTTTTTTCAGTTCCGATTTTGCAGTGGATATATCGGGACACATTGAACTCGCAACAGGTTCAAGGTCATTTTTCAGGTACTTTAAAAGGCCCTGGTCCCATTTCAACTTAAAAAAGCGTTTATTAAGTTTTTTTGGGGTTTTTGTCAAATCAAAATTAAGATTGTTATAAACTTCGGCTGTTGAAAGGGGTTTGCATGGATCTATTATAATTACAGGGTATGGATGGATCCCTGAAAATGCCGCCAGCTTTTCCCCTATGCCGGTGGCTAAGGCCGGACCTCTGTGGAGGAAGTAAGGAACATCGGCCCCTATCTTCAGGGCGAGGCAATGAAGTCGATGGGGAGAAAGGGGTTCGTTGAATTTTCTGTTTAAAACAGACAAAACAGCGGCCGCATCTGAGCTGCCTCCCCCGAGACCAGCGCCCGCGGGGATATTTTTTTCAATCTTTATGGTTAATCCGGGATGTATCCCGGTTTCTGAAAAAAATAGCATTGCGGCCTGGTATGCGAGGTTTTCAGGCCCATCTGGTACATCCGGGTGATCGCACAAAACATTGACACCCCCGGTTTTAAAATCAAAACTGAGGGTGTCTGCGAGATCAATCTTGCAAAAAAGGGTGACTATCTCATGGTAACCATCGGCCCTCTTGCCCGTGATCTCCATGTGCAGGTTGATCTTGGCATGGGCATGGGCAATATGATCCCATGATATATGTTCCATTTATTTCACCAGTTTTATTATTTTGATACCTTCATAGGGCCTGCGGATTTTGAAAAAGAGTGTATCTCCCTTGTCGGCGTCCTTTATAATTTTTTCATAATCATCAATGGATGTTACAGGCTCATGGTTGATTTCCTCTATGACATCTCCCTGCTTGAAGCCAGCTTTGAAAGCCTTGCTGTCTGGAGCTACACTGGTAATCATTATTCCTTTTACACCGGAAAGGTCATACCGCTTTGCTATTTCCGGTGTTATCTCTGTAACCTTGAGCCCCAGCGAATCTTCCGGTTTTTCACCATAGGGTTGTCCCTTGGCCGCTATGAGGTCCTGGCTTCTTTTGGCCAGTTTAACTTTAAAGACCTTATGTTTCTTTCCCCTGATCACTTCGATTCTGGCTTTTTTACCCGGGGGAATTGCTGCGATTTTTCTTGATAATTCACGGCTGGAGCTGACAGGATCACCATTTACGGAGATTATAATATCGTTCGGTTTTATTCCTGCTTTGTCAGCCGGATCACCAGGGAATACTTCCACAACGAGGACACCTGAATCGACCCCGTAATAATCTTTCATTTCATTATCTAAATCCTGTATCGACACACCTAGCCACCCACGAGTCACTTCGCCTTTTTCTTTTAACTGTTTTATAATCCCTTTGGCCATAGATGAAGGAATAGCAAAGCCTATCCCGGTTCCACCCGCTATGATGGCTGTATTTATGCCAACTACTTCACCTTCCATATTGATAAGAGGACCGCCGCTGTTACCCGGGTTAATTGACGCGTCAGTTTGCAGAAAGTCGTCGTAGGGACCTGCCCCTATGACTCTCCCTTTTGCGCTTATGATGCCTGCGGTTACAGTATGATCAAGACCGAATGGGTTGCCTATGGCTACCACCCATTCGCCAACCTCAATGGCATCGGAATCCCCAAGGGGGAGATGGGGCAGCTCCTCGTCGGCATCAATCTTGATGAGGGCAAGATCAGTATTGGGATCAGAGCCTATGATCTTTGCATCGTATTCTTTGCCGTTTTGAAGCTTTACCTGGATATCATCAGCCCCTTCTATGACATGATTGTTCGTCACGATATAACCGTCGGGATCTATGATGAACCCTGAGCCAAGGCTTTTTTGTTTGTATTCCCTCGGCCCCATTCCCTCAAAAAATTTTTTGAAAAATTCGTCAAACGGATCATTCCCGCGGGGGGTCCCGAAGAAATGCCTGTAGACTCCTCCGCTTTTGATGGTCTTTTCGGTTCTTATGTTGACTACAGCAGGTCCTGCTTTTTCTGCAAGCGCCGTGAATGATCCGGGGATCAGGGCGCCTTTTGGGCATTTGTATTGTTTTGTTTTTGCGTCATGGTATGCGGCTGGTATCTTGGACGGTTTGTTGCCTATTGCAGAGGAGGTCGTATTCCCGTCCATGGATATGAAAAGAAGTATGGAGACAATGAATGTTACAGAAATTATAAAAAAAGAAAGCCTGGATTTTTTTGCTATTTTTTTACTCATGGCGTGAATCCTCCACTGGTTGATTCAATTAAGTCAGGCCTTTGCGGGTTTTGTCTTCACATAAACCGGGAATGGCCTTTAAAGCGATTCATGAGGGGGGGAGGTTGAGCCGGGCGGCTTCAATGTCCCATTGGGATATGTGAAAATTCTATACCCATATTGTTACTGCTGGATCCACCTGAATTTAATTAAATGGTTGATCGTTGCGTTACATGAAAAGCTATGTCTTATCTGCTGGTTGCCTTTACGTATAATAACCTTAATTCATACAGGATGTTTGTCAAGAGGCGCGATTCTTCGTCCGTGAGGTTTCCTTTGGTTTTTTCCTGAAGCATGGCAAGGATATCTATTGTTTGTTTGGCAAACGGCAGGTTTGTTTTTTTTGTTCCAGTGGAAGGATCCGCAGTTTCTCCCAGGCTTACCAGGGTGGCGGCGTTCAAGGACATGATGAATGTGGTGAAATTCACCTCGGGCATAGGAAAATCATTGGGAGCCTTCTTGTTAAAGCTGCCTTTTGTTTCTTTCGTCGTATCTGACATAGTAATTCTCTCCTGAAGCTTGCCATGATGAGATCACGAGCCGTTGTGTGGCAGGAGTTCCCCGGTGGGTATGCCACCGGGGAACAGATGTATGGTCAGTTACAGTTCAAAGGTTTTTACAGATTTTACCTTGGGAAGATCCTGGAGTTCTTGCAAAACCTCCTTGGGTATGGGTGTATCGGTTCTAAGGAAAATTACATTATGCTCACCGTCGCATTCACATCCCACCTGCATACTGGAAATATTGATACCGTGTTTTCCCAGAGTAGTTCCTATGCTCCCTATGGCTCCGGGTTCGTCCAGGTTATGGATCAAGGCGAGATGGCCTTCCGGAACGACTTCAATCCTGAAATCATCGATCCTGACTATTCTTGTGTCCGTTTTACCAAAAACCGTACCAGCGATGGACCGCTTCATTTTCGGGGTGATGACGGTTCCGACTATGAGATTTATATATTCTGATGATTCCTGTGAAGATGATTCCACAACCCTTATACCCATTTCCCGGGCAATAAATGCGGCATTTACCGCGTTGACCTCATCGCCATGGGTATAAGAGAGAAGCCCCTGAATAAAAGCCGTGGTTACTGGCGTCATGTCGAGGCCGGAAAAATCTCCATTATACTGGATAGCGACCTCCTGGATTCTGCCGTCTGTGAACTGGGCCATCATGGCTCCCATCCGGTCTGCCAGGAAGATGTATGGCTGTAATCTTTCAAGGAGTTTACCTGAAAGAGATGGAGCATTTACCGCATTTACTATATTGTTTCGTTTGAGGTATTCTGTGATCTGCTTTGCAACGGCAACCGAAACATTGGTTTGGGCTTCATAGGTGGATGCCCCCAGGTGGGGGGTGCATACTACGTTATCGAACGCCAGAAGCGGATGATCGGCAGGCGGAGGCTCCACCGAGAATACATCTATAGCCGCCGCCGCTACTTTCCCTGATTTCAATGCGTCCGCAAGCGCGTCCTCATCGACGATGCCGCCCCTTGCACAGTTGATAACGATGACCCCGTCTTTCATTTTTGCAAAAGCATCTTTTCCCACAAGCCCCATTGTCTCCTTGGACTTGGGAACATGCACTGTCACATAATCAGCCTGTGCGTAGAGGGTATCTAGGTCGACACACTCGAATCCCTCTTTTTCAATGGTCTCGGCTTTTACTATCGGATCATACACGATAACCCTCATTTTGAGGCCCTTGGCGCGATTTGCAACTATGGAACCGATTTTTCCGTAACCTATAACACCGAGTGTCTTATTGTAAATCTCCCGGCCTATGAGCTTTTTCTTCTCCCATCGGCCTGCCTTGAGGCTAGCCGTGCCCTGGGGTATGTTGCGGGAAGCCGCCATCATCAGGGCAATGGTGTGCTCCGCCGTGGTGACGACATTGCCGCCGGGGGTGTTCATGACAATAATGCCTTTTTTGGTGGCAGCAGGGATATCCACGTTATCGAGCCCGATTCCCGCTCTCCCGATTACCTTGAGGTTATCGGCGGCCTCGAGAAGATCAGCCGTTACCTTGGTGGCGCTACGGATAACCAGCGCGTCATAGTCGCCTATTATCTTTTTTAATTCGTCAGGGGGAAGACCCGTCTTGACGTCCACTTCGAATCCTTCATCCTTCAGGATATCGATTCCCGCTTGCCCGAGATTGTCACTAACCAGAATTTTCATATTTACCTCCACGCAGATAATTTTAACATTAATATTAATAAGAAATGAATTATATAAACCGGGTCGCCTGTTTGAATCAGCCAGGTTCGTATAACCGGCCATTTGTTGTAAATCATAAAAGCTCCAGGCAGCCCTCAACTCCTGTATGGATCTTCCGGTAATGTCGCTGCTTCCACCCGGTTGCATCCCATGGCCTTAGCCTGGTGTAAGGCTGTGTCGGTTCTTGCCATGAGGACGTCGATGCTTTCCGGGGATATATATGCGGAGACTCCCACTGAAATCGTAATTTTCAGACCCGGCGGCAGCCCCGGAAAGTTTAGATCCTCAACACCTTTTCTGATCTGCTCTGCAGCTTTAGCCGCTTCCTGAAGGTCTGTTCCCGGCATCAGGATGACGAATTCCTCGCCCCCGACCCTTGCCAGGATATGCTGTTTTTCTAAGTATTGTGATATTCTGTGTACGAGTTGCTTAAGTATTTCGTCGCCGGCCTTGAGGCCGAGAATATCGTTTACCCGTTTGAATCCATCAATGTCAAACATAATCACGGAAAAAAAGGTTTGTTTTTGATCCGCAAGTTTTTTTACCCGGGAGAGTTCGGAGAAGAGATACCTTCTGTTGTATGCGTTTGTCAGGTCGTCTTTGATGGCCAGGTTTTCAATCGTCGATAGGGCTTGTTTCAGCTCACTGTTCGCCAGGGCGAGCCTTCTTCTCAGGTCACTGATGTAACTGCCTATCACTGCAAACCAGAACAGTACTGTAACAAAGATGACAAACTGCAGGGATTCATAAACCGGGTCGATTGTCTCAGGATGATTTAAAATTAAAAGCCCCATAGCAATGCAGTAGCTGACTATGGTAAAGAGAGTGAAGCTCAGGTATGTCTCCCTGGAGAATTTGAACATACCGAATGTGAAGGTTGTAAAATAGATCAGAAGAATAAGTGGGCGTATCTGGTTTGTGAAATAGACAGCGGCCATGGCCAGGATTGTGGCCGCTGCCATTTGGGGGAGGGTAAGGCTGGGATCTGAAAAACGTAAATTTTTGCCTGTTGCAAAAAGCCGGTAAAAAAAGAAGTTAACAAGCAGGGCTATGAAAATAAGAAAGATGGCACCGGCCCATGACAGGCGCAGGTAACCGAGCCATTTGCAGATCGCAAGCAACGAGAACCACATGGTGTATGCCCGGCATGCCATGAAAAATCTGCGCATGCGGAGTTTCTGTTTTTCATCTATTGATGTTTTGCCGGGCATTTTTTCCATTTTCAGACAGATATAGAGAGGTTTGGTGCCTGTTCAAAAAAACTTTTTAATCCTGGATCCCCGAGTGGCGGTTTATTTATACAGTAAAAGAATATTTTTCACTTATTTTACTATAACATATTGATAATAAAATATTTTCTGCAACAACATACCAATTTCCGTCACGGATTCAGGTTTTCATGTCAAAACATGTCTGCAATGTAGTATTTGCCCCTATGCGTCTATCTCTTTCCTGATTTTCTCGATGGTCGATTCCACAAGGGTGCGTATCTGGTCAAGCCTTTCCTTGGATAGCGCCTCGAAACGGAGGACAAGAGCGGGTTGGGTGTTGGACGCTCTTACAAGCCCCCAGCCGTCATCAAATACGATTCTTGCTCCATCGATATCGATCACTTTGTAGTCCTTTGAAAATATTTCGACAGCTTTTTGCACCACGGCAAATTTAATTTCATCCGGGCAGTCTACCCTTATCTCCGGTGTGTTGAATGTGACGGGCAGGTCAGCAAGGAGTTCTGACACGCTTTTACCCGTGTTGGAGAGAATCTCAAGTAGCCTGCACGAGGCGTAAACCGCATCGTCGTATCCGAGGTAGCGGTCCGCAAAGAACATGTGGCCGCTCATCTCTCCTGCAAGTTCAGCGTTTTCCTGCTTCATCTTCTCCTTTATAAGGGAATGGCCGGTTTTCCACATGACAGCTTTTCCACCATGTTTTGCAATATCATCGTAAAGTACCTGGGAGCATTTCACCTCGGAGATGAAAACAGCACCCGGTTTCCTCGAGAGGATCTCCCGAGCAAAGATGATCATAAGCTTGTCACCGTATACAATCCGGCCGTTTTCATCAACTACGCCGATACGGTCGCCATCACCGTCATAACCAATCCCGAGATCCAGCTTTTTCTCCTTTACCAGGGCTATGAGGTCCTTGAGGTTTGAAATCACGGTGGGATCTGCCTCGTGATTGGGGAACCTGCCGTCCATCTCGCAGTAAAGAGGATGGACTTCACAACCAAGTGTACGTATAACCGGAACCGCAACCGCTCCGGCAGTCCCGTTGCCCGCATCGATGCCGACCCTGAGGGGCTTTTTGACTTTGATGTTGCTGGTCAGATATTCCTTGTAGGGTGTTATGGCATCTGCCTCTTTCCGTTCCCCGGATCCTGTTGCAAACTTGCCTGACTCCACAATCTTTTTTATTTCTTGTATCTGCTCTCCATGAACGGAGTCAGGACCTTTGCATATTTTGAACCCGTTGTATTCCGGCGGATTGTGGCTTGCGGTGATCATGACGCCACCGTCTGTATTGAAATGTCTTATGGAAAAGTACAAAACAGGGGTAGGGCATATTCCGATATCAATTACGTTGCAACCCGTGGAAAGGAGACCGGCGCTGAGGCGTTCAGAAAAAGGATCCGAGCTAAGCCGGCAGTCCCTGCCCAGGGCTATCTCGCTGCAACCGGCAGCCTTAAGATAGGTGCCTATAGCCTTGCCGAGTTCTTCGACTTCCTGCTCAGTGATATCCTTACCAGCGATTCCCCTTATGTCGTATTCGCGGAATATGGACGGATTCATAATGAACCTCCCTGTTTGTATTTTCATAGTTACCACAAAAAATGCCTGCGGATCCCCGGCCTTCATCAGCCCTTGATGACGGCCAAGGGCCTTAAGCGGGCCACCTTTTTCGAAATTCCGGCCCCATGCACTGCTGAGACAACGTCAGAGACGTCCTTGTAAGCATCGGGCATTTCTTCAGCCATTGTGCTCCTGCCAGTCCAGCGCACAATGATCCCTTTCTTTTTGAGTTCCTCATGAAGGACTCTGCCCTTGGCGGCTTTCTTTGCCGCGTGCCTGCTGAGGATTCTGCCGGCGCCATGACATGTGGATCCAAATGTTTCTTCCATGGCCAAGGGGGTCCCAGCAAGGACATATGACGCCCTGCCCATGTCGCCCGGGATCAGAATGGGTTGTCCCGCCCTCCTGTATCTGTCAGAAAGCCTCTGGTCGCCAGGCGCAAACGCCCTGGTGGCCCCTTTTCGATGCACGCAGACCTTTATGCTCGTTCCCTTGACATTGTGTGTCTCGATTTTTGCGATATTGTGGCAAACATCGTATACGAGCCGGAACCCCAATTCGTTTGGTGATATCGAAAAAAACCGCATGATGGTTTCCCTGGCAAGGTGCATGAGGATCTGGCGGTTCGCCCACGCATAGTTTGCCGCAGCCGCCATGGCTCCGAAATAAGCCTCGCCCTCGGGCGATCTTATGGGAGCGCATGCGAGTTGACGGTCAGGAAGCTGCAGGCCGGTCTTGTTGGCATACCTTGCCATTGAAGCCAGGGAGTCGTCACACACCTGGTGTCCAAGTCCCCTGGAGCCTGAATGCAGGAGAATGGTCACCTTGCCCTTGGCCAGGCCGAATACACTTGCGGTCTCATTGTCAAAAATTTCATCGACAACTCCGATTTCAAGAAAATGATTACCAGATCCCAGTGTGCCGAGCTGGGGCCTTCCCCGTTCGAGCGCGCGGTCACTTACAGCGGCCGGGTCCGCCATCTCCAAGCATCCACCGTCTTCCGTGGCTTCGAGATCATCCGCATCGCCGAACCCGGCCGACACGGCCCATCTGCTTCCATGTTTCAGCACCTTTTTCAGTTCTTTTGCCGAAAGCCGTATCTTGCCTTTTGACCCAACCCCGCACGGGATGCTTGCGAACAAGGCGTCGGCAAGTTCCGCAAGCCTTGATTTCACCTCGTTTTCTTCAAGATCGGTCACGGCCAGGCGCACCCCGCAATTTATGTCATAGCCAACTCCTCCCGGAGATATTATGCCTTCTTCGATATCGAAAGCAGCGACTCCGCCGATGGGGAATCCATATCCCCAGTGTATGTCAGGCATTGCCATGGCAGCTTTTATGATACCGGGCAGCTTGGCCACGTTTACGAGCTGTTTGTAGGTTTCATCCCTGGAAACCGCCTTGATCAGCTTGTCATCGGCATAGATGCGGGCAGGAACCCTCATCTCCCCGGTTTTAGGTATTTCAAAACGGTATGAATCTATCTTTATGATTTCCATTTTCGATTTGCTCCCTGCTTCTGGATCAAGAATTCCATTTTTACCGTGAAAACACCTCCGGGAACCCGGAGAAAGAAAGACATCTTTTCATGCCCGGGCGTGATTGTTCCTGATCACGAAAATTTACGAGTCCATCATGGCCTGCGCGTTCATCACGGTCTGATTGCCGGCAAAAATTATATAGTTATTTCATGAACCCTGAATCCTTAATATTATACGTCAAAGATTATGGTGGCGGTCCACAGGCCGTTTTTACGTTCTATCCGCAGGCCATGGTATGTAACAGCCTTGATATCATGGAGAACCGGGTTTTTTCTGGTATCCGGCCTGTATAATTTAAAGTCGGCCGACATGGCCGTGCCGCCCTTGTCGATCTTCAGTGATTCCACTCTACAGGGGAGTTCTGCTTCCATGTGCCAGAAGGCCAGTATCTCGCGGAGCCAGTTGAACAGCAAGTCTTCCTTGTCAAAACCCGAGACATCTAAATGCTTTGCTTTTGCAGGTATGTCATGATTTTTGCCAATGGAACCCGCAATCTGTGCCGCCATACCCAAGGCTGCATCGGCAAAAAGCCCTGGCATTTCGGCGGACCATACCCGTATGCCGATATCCGCTGTATGTTCGATGGCTCCAAAAGGCATGGCGTCATAGAAACACTTGTCCTGGAATTGTTGTTTTGTCATGATTCCCAGATGAGCTCGCCTGTCTGGTCAGTGATGTATCCCCCGAGCTCCTGGAGTCTTTTTTTGAAATCATGGGATGTTATCACTGCGAAAAAAAGTCTCACCTGGGGAAGATCGTAACAGGCTTTTAAAACGACAATGTCGTATGCTTCAAGGGCTACCGGGATGAAATCGAGATCCAGGGCCTTGGCTGCCGCATATATACCGAGGCCAGCATCCGCGGCCTTTCCCCTGACAGCGGCAGCAACGGCCATGTGGGTGAATTCCTCTTTTTCATAACCTTTTATGTCCCTGGTGGCAATACCCTTCCTTGCCAGCTCGAGATCCAGAAGGACCCTTGTCCCGGAGCCCTTTTGCCTGTTTATGAAGGATACATCCGGTCTTGCCAGATCCTCGATTCCATGTATGCCTTTGGGGTTCCCTTTCTCTATAATAAGTCCTTGCTCTCTCATGGCAAGCCTGTAGAGAAACACGGGAGTCTCGGGAAGGATTCTCCTGACATAGCTGATGTTGTATTCACCGGTCTTTTCATCGATGAGATGAGTCGGTGCCATATGGCATATCCCGTTTTTTATTGCCGCAAGCCCGGCCATGCTTCCCACATGGCTGGATGCCACGGTCACCTCGGGATCCTTTGCCTTTATCATATCTGCTATCAGGTCAAGGGAGTTGTCGTGGCTTCCTGTAATAAGCAGGCTTTTTTCTATGAAGGCCTTGGGGCAAAGGATCCTGATACGCACGTTTTCACCCTGGTTTATTCCTTCTTTTTCAGGCGGGATGGCAAGAATCCCTTCGGCCCTGGTAAGGCTTGTGATATTACCCGCGCCCTTGGAAAGGGGAACCGCAACCACCTCATTGCCGACCCTGCCGAGCCTTACCCTGACAAATTCCTCCATCCCTATTTTCCCGGGGATTTTTTTCGCGGTTTTTGCAAGTATGGTCTCAGGTTCATCAATACCCGAGTTTGTCATCATTCCCATCAACGGAAGGCAGAGTTCCTCGAATGCAATGGCGCATGACACGGGGTATCCAGGCATGCAGAAGACGGGTCTGCCCGAGACCTTACCAGCAGCCACAGGTTTTCCGGGCATCATGGCTACACCGTGGACTATTATCTCTCCAAGATCTCCAATAACGCTCGCTCCGTAATCAGCAGAACCTGCAGAGCTGCCGCCTATAAGAATTATCATGTCGTAGCCTGAATCTATCGCCTTTAATATTGCTTCGGCTATGAGTTCGGGCTCGTCAGGGATGATTTCGGAGAGTTTTGGGATCCCGCCTGCTTGTCTTATCATTGCCGCAAGCATGGAACCGTTTGATTCCAGTATCTCTCCCGGGGCAAGGGGCCTTTGCTCCAGGATAGACGGAGATACGATCTCTGTGCCCGTGGGTATTATCACCACACTCGGCTGTGCGTAAACCCTGACCGTGGTGTTCCCGGACGCGATGATAGCCCCTATGCTGTAAGGGGTTATTTTGTGGTTTCGCGGAAAGATAAGCTCGGTCGCCACGATGTCCTCTCCGATTTTTCTGACATTTTCCCAGGGAAAGACAGGATTCTCGATCCGCACCCGCTTGTTTTCAATTATATTGATATCCTCAATCATGATTACCGCGTCTGTGCCGGGGGGAAGCATGTGGCCGGTATTGATGAAAAAAGCGTCCTTTCCGATGACTAGTTCCATGGGAGCATGCGGAGCAGCACCGAAGGTGGACCGGGCGAAAACCGCTATCCCATCCATGGCGGCTGAGTGGAAGCTGGGTGATGAAATCCTTGCAAAGACCGGTTCTGCAAGCACGCGGCCGCAAGCCTCGTTGGCATCGATCTCGACTATTCTTGTTTTCGTATCTGAAAACGCATTGTTTATTCTTTTTTTTGCCTGTTTCAGGGTCGCTGCTTTAAGGTATATTTTTCTTTGCCGTTTCATCTCCATGTGACTCCGGTTTGTGATGTTGAAAAGAGCATGGATTTGTTTGCGTTTTCACCCTGGATAAAAAACTCCGGACGGTGTTTGTTTCCTGATACTTCATGGCAAGGGATTCAGTAATCGGATTTCAACAAGCTCGCCGGCACAAAGCCCTTCGCATTCCGAATCGATAACAGCCAGCGCGTCGGCCTGGGCCATGGTTCTTATGAGCCCGGATTTTCCTATTACAGGTTCGGCCCAGATCTCCTTTTTCCTTTGTACTAGTTTCACACGGATAAAATCGGTCCGCCCTAGAACAGAACCGATATTTCTTGTTATGCGGGCGTAAAAGGAAATATTTTTCGTATCCGGTTTTTCTATCCCGGAAAGCCTGTCGAGGAAGGGACGCACAACCTGTGAAAATACAACGAGTGCTGATGCAGGATGACCCGGAAGCCCCCAGACGGGCTTGCCGCCGGAGTCGGCGAGGATCGTGGGTTTGCCGGGTCTGACAGGAATACCGTGAACAAGTATCTCTGTTTTGCTGAGACATGAAAGGATTTCAACGGTAAGGTCCCTTGTCCCGACGGAGCTCCCGCCGGAGAGCAGCAAGCAGTCACACTCGTCAAGCCCTTTGCGGCATGCCCGCTCCAGGGCTTCCTTGTCGTCTTCAACGATCCCGTAGTATTTCGGGATACACCCGGCATCGGACAAGCAGGCCGAGAGTGCAGGCCCGTTTATCTCCCTGACCATCCCTGGCCCGGGTGTTTTGTCCGGGGCAACGATTTCGTTGCCGGTGGATATGATGCCGACAATAGGCTGTTTGAAAATTTTTATCTCTGTTTCACCGATGGCTGAAAGCAGGCCGATGTGTGCCGGAAGAAGCCTTGTTCCTCTTGTGATCACTTTGGTTCCGGAAGAGATGTCCTCACACTTGTCGATTACATTTGTCAAGGGTGCCACGGACCTGTATATTTCTATGGTTGCGCCGTCAATGGGTGATGCCTGCTCGATTTCAACAACAGCGTCGGCTCCTTGCGGCAGCATGCCCCCGGTAGGTATGGACGCAGCCTCGTTTGGTCCTATCACTATTTCCGGGGCACGCCCCATCTCGACGTTCCCTTTTAACGTGAAGTAGGCGGGATTGGTTTCTGATGCACCGTAGGTCGATTCAGCCTTGACAGCATATCCGTCCATGGTGGATCTTGCAAACCCCGGCAGGTCCACGGCCGCGAAAATATCCTGGGCGCAAACCCTTTGGTTGGCGGAAAAAAGTTGTACTGTAGTTGTCTCTACCGGCTGAAACCGTGTTATGAGTGAAAAAAGATCATCAAGAGATGTTACATTGAAAAATTCCATGATTTTATCCTGATTTTCGTAGATATAAATCCGTCGACTGTATTTTCAATTAAGTTGAACCATTTTTTTTGGACCTGATCTTGATCCCTGACCATCACGCGTCGATCTTCTGCGAAAATATTTCGCTGTCGATTCTGCCTTCGGCAACCCTGACCACGGGGCCTGTTATTTCAATGTTGAAATCCGGGTCTATCCTGACCATGAGATCCCCCCCGGGCATTTTCACTGTCACCTCCGGGCCGCACCGCTCTGTTTTGTAGGCAGCCGCAGCTGCCGCTGATGCGGAGCTTCCGGACGCCAGGGTATATCCGGCGCCCCTTTCCCAGATTTCGACATAAAGTTTTCTTCTGTCAATAACCCTGACAAACTGGACGTTTGTCCTGTTCTTGAAGCGGGGGTCGTTCTCTATAGCCGGCCCGTACATGCAGGCGGTTTCCCGGTCCGCCTTATCCGTAAATATAACGCAATGGGGGTTTCCAATACTCGCTGCGCAGTATTTTAGTTTTACCCGGCCTATCTCAAGGGTCTCATTGATGACTTCCCGCACAGGGCCGCAGACAGGTATATCGCTTGAAAGAAAAGAGATCCTGCCCATTGCAATGGTGATATCCTTGTTATCCTCAAACCTGGCCACAACATCTCCGCCAAGGGTATGAATAGTTATACACTGGCTGTTGCTTTTCCCCGAATCCCTGAGATAACGCGCAAATATGCGAAGTCCGTTTCCGCTTTTTTCCGCTTCGCTGCCGTCGGGGTTAAAGATCCTGACCCATGGCCATTTGCCGTCCCTGCCAGAAGGGCCGTAGAGAATCCCGTCAGAACCGATCCCGAAGTTTCTGTTGCATACCCGTCTTATCATCTCTGGCGTTGGGGGAATCGGCCAGTCTTCGGGATCGAATACCAGGTAATCGTTTCCTAGACCGTGGTATTTAAAAAAGCGCATGTTGTCGATCCTGTTGATATTGTGAACCTGAATCCGTGACGGAAAATGAAATGTTATCG
>CAYVIE010000018.1:0-26761 GCA_964451355.1 uncultured Desulfobacteraceae bacterium | reverse complement strand
AACAATTAAAAGAAGTTTACAATAAAATTTATACATATAAATTTAATTAAATTCAAGATGATGTACGCCTTTTGAGAATTTTATTTTTGAGCCACAGTGTCCACTGCTCGATTCCTTCCCCGGTTTTGCAGGAGACCGGTATTATTTCAATTGCAGGGTTGAGTTTTTTCACCCTTGATGCCATTTTTTTCATATCAAAGTCAGTATGTAGCACAAGGTCGGTTTTATTGACAACAAGGACACCGGCCTTTGTAAACATTAACGGATATTTTAATGGCTTGTCATCCCCTTCCGGCACACTGAGAATCATGGCGTCGAGATGGGCGCCCGTATCGAATTCAGCGGGGCAGACAAGGTTGCCAACATTCTCAATAAATATAAGATCGAAATGATTATCCCCGAGCCCTTTTATCCCCTTTTCTACCATGGAGGCGTCAAGGTGACAGAATCCACCGGTTTGGAGTTGAACGCTTTTAACCCCGGTTTTATTTCTTATGGTTTCCGCGTCAACGGTTGAATCGATATCGGCCTCTATGACGGCTATGGAAAATTCCTTGGAAAGGACCGAGATTGTCCTGATAAGAAGGCTGGTCTTGCCGGCACCGGGGGAAGACATCAGATTGACTAGAAAGGTTTTGTGTTTGGAAAGACGATTCCTCAAGGCAGAGGCGGCTGCCGTATTGTCAGCCAGAATGTCCTCTTTGACCTCGATAAGCTTTATCGGATCTTTCATATAGCCTCCATTTCCTTTATAAAATATTCCCTGCCGGACAAAAGGGAGAAATTTTTTTGAGCACCGCATTGGGGGCATGCGGTTTCGCCCAGGTCCTTTTTATTGACCCTGAATTTTGTTTTGCATTTATTGCATTCAAAAACTATGGGAACCTTTTCTATCTTCAATACAGCATCCTGGGCGACCGTTCCCTTGGCAAGGTATGAAAAGTAGTGTGTAAGCCACTGGTCTTCCAGATCGCTCAGCTCGCCGACACGCAAGGTAATAGAAATAACTCTGCTGACATGGTTTTTTGCGGCGTGTTTAAGTACTATGGATAAAATTTTTTCTGTAACAGGTAGTTCGTGCATTAATTACTTATCCAGCTATTAATACTCGGGTCCACAGCGGTAATCTTACTTCTTTTCTTATTTTGACGGGCGTAATGCTTCTTTTTAACATATTTTTAACAGATTCATATACGAAACAATGTTTCTTTGAAAGAGAAAATAAAAAAGCCGGGCATATTATTTTTGATGATCTCGTAAAACCTTCATGGTTAGCTGAAATCGCTCTGGATATTAAAACATGGCTATTTTCCCCCTACGGTTCCAGAAGCACACACACGGTAAAGCAAAAATGCTTTTTCATGAACTGGCGGAAGCTTTTCTTTTGTTATTATTTTAAATAAATTCAAATAATTGAAGCTATATATTCTTTCAAGATTCAATCTCTTTTCCCGCAGGCAGATGATTTTTGGGGGACCCGCACCCTTGAAATAGCAAAAAACAGAATTATATTTTTTTAGATTTATTGATTTTGGTTATATGTAATTGAATTTATTTATGATTTTGCCTCGGGAACTTGCCCTGAAGGCTGTGGGGTTCACATCATGGTGTCAAGGAAGGAGGATTAAAAGATGAAGGTAAAACCGTTGAACGATCGTATCCTTGTCAAACGAGAGCATGAAGAGGAGAAAACAAAAGGAGGAATCATCATTCCAGATACCGCCAAGGAGAAACCCCAGAAGGGTACAGTTATTGCAGTGGGACCTGGCAAACTGGACGATAAGGGCAAAAGGATTTCATTGCAGGTCAAGGAAGGAGACAGGGTACTTTTCTCCAAATATGCTGGTACCGATATCAAGATAGACGACGAGGAATACATCGTTATGCGGGAAGACGATGTTCTTGGAATCATAGGTTGATCCGATGATTTTCAGAGAAACAAGGAGGTGAATCATCATGGCAGCCAAGATGATTGTTTATGGTGCGAATGCTCGGCAGGCCATGTTGCGTGGCGTAAATATCCTTGCTGATGCCGTAAAGGTCACCCTTGGCCCCAAGGGTAAAAACGTCGTCATTGAAAAGACCTTCGGTTCCCCGGTTGTGACTAAGGATGGTGTCACGGTCGCAAAGGAGATGGAACTAAAAGACAAGTTCGAAAACATGGGCGCTCAGATGGTAAAGGAGGTGGCGAGCAAGACGAGTGACGTGGCGGGAGATGGTACCACGACAGCCACTGTCCTTGCCCAGTCGATCCTCAACGAGGGCCAGAAGCTGGTCGCTGCCGGTATCAATCCAATGGCCTTGAAAAGGGGAATCGACAAGGGTGTTGCTGCACTGGTGAAACAGCTTAAAAAGATTTCCAAGCCCACAAAGGATAAAAAAGACATAAAAGATGTTGGTGCGATTTCAGCTAATGGTGATGAAGAGATAGGATCCCTTATTGCCGAAGCCATGGAAAAGGTCGGAAAAGAAGGCGTGATAACCGTAGAGGAGGCAAAGGGGATCGAGACCACCCTGGATGTGGTCGAAGGCATGCAGTTTGACCGCGGATACATTTCTCCTTATTTTGTGACAGACGCGGAAAAGATGGAGGTGGTTCTGGAGGAGCCATATATACTTATTCATGAAAAGAAGATTTCAGCTATGAAGGATCTCCTCCCTCTGCTCGAAGAAGTGGCACGGGCTGGCAAGCCTTTGTTGATAGTGGCCGAGGATGTTGAGGGAGAAGCGTTGGCGACCCTGATCGTAAACAAGCTGAGGGGAACACTCAAGGTCGCAGCGGTCAAGGCTCCGGGATTTGGAGACCGCCGCAAGGCTATGCTTCAGGATATAGCTATCCTTACTGGAGGGCAGGTAGTTTCCGAGGATCTTGGCGTCAAGCTCGAAAATGTGAAGATATCCGATCTGGGACGCTGCAAGACTGTCAAGATCGACAAGGACAATACCACTATTGTTGACGGCGCGGGCAAGAAAAAGGATATAGAGGCGCGTATAAAGCAGATTCGCGCACAGATTGAAGAGAGCACCTCAGACTATGATCGTGAAAAGCTTCAGGAGCGTCTGGCCAAGCTCGTGGGCGGTGTAGCGGTGATACGCATCGGTGCTGCCACCGAAACCGAGATGAAGGAGAAAAAAGCCAGGGTCGAGGACGCGTTGAACGCCACCCGGGCTGCTGTAGAAGAGGGGATAGTTCCCGGTGGCGGTGTGGCCCTGGTGCGTTGCATACCAGCGTTGGACAAGGTCAAAGCGGAGGGTGAAGAGAAGTATGGAATAGATATTCTCCGCCGCGCCCTGGAGGAACCGATGCGCCAGATCGCAAACAACGCCGGTCATGACGGTTCGGTAGTACTCAACAAGGTCAAAGAAGGCAAGGACGACTTCGGGTTCAACGCCCAGACGGGAGTTTATGAAAATTTACTTTCATCAGGTGTGATTGATCCCGCCAAGGTCGTCAGGTTTGCTCTGCAGAACGCGGCATCCGTTGCCGGTCTTATGATAACAACAGAGGCGATGGTGGCTGAAATCCCCGAAAAGAAGGAAAAGACACCAGGAATGCCGGGAGCAGGCGGAATGGATGACTATGACGAATTCTGATCCGTTGTGAAAACTTTATGAGCAAATAGATGAATGAGCCCACAGTTCATGTAAACTTTTGGATGGACTGTGGGCTCATCCCTGTTATGCATAAGGGTGGGGATCCTGTTTTTTTATGAAAAACGGTCAATCTCCTCGCAGCTTGAATTCCTCGTTCAATCTATGTTGTAGTGCTTCTTTTTGATCTTCAGTAAGATCGGGGTCCTTGAGAATGGAAAGGAATATGGTTTCCTTGACAATGCCCCTCGCGTTATTGCGCAGTTCCCCCGGCGGAAAGATTTCATCTATAAGTTCTTGCTGTTTATGAATAATTTCCACAGTGTATTTCTCTTCCCCTTTTTTGTCTTTTATAAGTGTGTCTGAAAGTTGATTATATCGTTGCATACCCTTGTTTAAGAGCTCGTCGTTTTTATCCAATCGTTCAAGATCTCTCACAGCTTCGGAGCTGTAATATTTACTTCTGATTTCACGTAATACTTCTGCACGGGTTTCGGGATCCATTTCTGACAGCTCCTTTTCATGAAGTGCGAGATCGTATTGGTACCGAGGATATGCGCCTTGTAGTTTTTTGGGGGTGATTCCCTTGTCGTTTTCCGCCCACCAGTCAAGGTCTGCAAGCTTTTTTCTTTTTTCCTCGGCAGTAAGGTCAGGGTTGTTTAAAATGTAATTCCATTCGACTTCGTACCTGGCTTTTGCTAGTTTTTTGCCCAGGAGAGGCTCAGCATAGGAGCCCAGGCGTTCATGAACGTAATTGTCAATCCAGTCGAGCTGATCGCATACCTCCTCGTAGCTCGTGGCAGGTCCCGCCTCCCTGTACTTGCGCTGAATGTCAAGCAGGGTTGACAGGTACTCACGATAGAGTTGGTAAAGAGCTTCAGCCTGTTTTTCGGGGTAATTATCATACAAGTATTTTCTTACATCGTAGAAATGTGATTCCAGATTTTTTTCGTAATAAAATTTTTTCTGGATTTCGGCGAAGAGTTTTTTTAATTCACTTTTGCTAAGGCCTGTATCGCCAACAATATTTCCGGGTTCTTCTTCCCTGTTGTGCCTGGTGAGATCGTTGTTAAGCGCTGTATCTTCCCCTTTTCGAAATGCGGGCATATTGACGTTTGAAGTTTCAACAGCCCGGTTTGCCCTGATTTTCTCAATTTGGACCATCGGTGTAAAAGGGAAAAACAGCCAAATGGCAAGAGCCAATGAGGCTACTGTAATCATGGCTCCCGCAATCACCCAGACGGATATGGTGACGCCGTATATGAACGTGGGAGTGTTTTTCGGCTTTTTCATAGCGATTTAGTGCGGGTATTATAGGGTATGCGACATGATCCCGCTCTATTGCGTTTTTTTGTTTTCATTGCTTTGAGGTAAAACTCCATGCGACCCGGCGGCTAGGACCGCGCCACATGGAGTTTTGTAGATTCTCTTTTCCGGGGGGGAGAAGAGAACTTGTTTTGGTTAGAAAGTGGTTGCGATCTGCTGTTGTGTTCCCTCCAGTGAAGCTCCATCACTGCCGCTATCATTGCCTCCGTTTCCTGATGCGCCTACAAGATCGATTGCAAGTTGCCTGTAGAAGTCGTAACAGCCCCATGCGGTCATGCCGAATGGATGGTTGATCATATTCAGGTGGTCGACACCGTCACTATACCATGGACCTGTAACCACACCCATGTATTCACAATTTGTGTAGCCGCTTGGCGTATATGGCGCGCTTTCCTCTTCCACCAGACCGTCGTTGAATGTATAACCGTGATTGTTTAGGGTTATATGTCCTATGAACGTGATGGGATCATTCCCATTTCCTAATTTTTTTATCCTGGATGCCCAGCTATAATAGTGCACGCTTGAGATGGGAGGGTAGTCGGCGTTCAGTTGCCTTACCGACGCCCTGAAAAGATCGTAAGCATTACCCAGGGTGTTTTGATCCTTGAAGCCGACCCAGTAGAATGCGTCTATGAAGCTTGCTATATTTTTCTCGGTGCAGGGCAATCCAATGGAATTTATAAATCCGCAAAGATTGCCCACCCATTCGTTTACTATGATTTCAGACAATATTGCGCCATCATTGGGGGTGCAAAGTGTGGTAAGAGATTTTACGTTTCCAGTTGGAAAACCGTCTACGTGAAGAGCTAATCTGGTGTAAAGGCCACCATGCGAGTGCGCTATTATGTAAAGCTCTATCCCATTATAATATGGATGGCTTGATCCGCTTTCAGGCAGAGTGTTCGTGCTCCCATCATCAATCTGGTCAACGGAGCTGCTCCCGCCAGGCTCTATTGAGACGGATTCCGCAGCCGTGTTGTTCAGGGTTGCGGATGTCCCCTGTGATGATTGTGAATTTACTGTAGAACCGGTCGTCAGGGATAAGGAACCGCTTTGTTGAAGCGCTGCTGTCTGTGTTCCTGCAGGGCTGGATGAGGCGGTTCCGGATGAATTTCCGTTATCCGGGGTAGCGAACTCGTCGCATATTGCAATCACAGCGTTTTTGAATTGTATGGCTTTCTGGTAGGTGGTGTTCATTGGGTCGACGCTGGTTTCCCTGACAACGGCGCCTGTGGCTTCAGCCATTGTTTCAGCTATATCTCCAAACCAGTAAGGCAGGTACTTGTTGGCGAAGCCCATTCCATGGGCCAGGATTATTATCTTTGTAACTGGCGTCCCTTGATTTGAGGTACCGTCTTCCCCTTCACCGGTTGATATCTGCGTTGTAGTCTGTGTAGCCTGGGTATTTTCAAGGTTTCCGCCGCTGGTGGCGCCCGTGGAATCGGAAAGTGTTTTTACCGTGAAATCGCTTGTGGTAAATGATGCTGTAGATGTTGCAAGGGCGCAGTGGCCCGTCGATGGGTGACTGACCAAGCATAACCCTATTATAAGTGGCAATAACATAATAGTTATACCAAACTTTCTCATTTTCTCACCTCCATGATTTAAAATTAATATTACACCGTTTTTTATAATGTAAACAGCAATAATTGTGCCAGGAATTGAATGTCAGCACATGGCGTATGGCAAGACTTTTTCGGGAAACATGGATGCCGATGGATTAAGGGTTTGATAAAAAAAATAAATTTAAAACATTGTTTTCTTTATTGTTCATGGAGAAGTGGTTGTTTAATACATTGAAAAGACACGGCTTATGGTAGTTTGTTGTTTTGTAATCTCTTGATATTTTTTAATTTAAGGGAATGAAAATAGCTGGGCTGTCCATTTTTTTTGAACAATTCGTCCATGAAATGTGGACGAATAATGATATCAATGCGGATAATGGTTTACCAGTTATCATAAATTTCTGGGTGTTTCCCTGTCTCCCGGGTACGCGAAGACAGCCGCGCGATAGAAGTAAAACCGTATCATCATATCATCCCCAAGACTGATGGACTCGTAAATTTCATGATTGGCGGCATCACCCCCGGGCATGAAAACAGGGCTGTCTATTTCTCCGGCCTTGGAGGAGTTTTTACGGTAAAGTCCATCATCCGGCCGAGGGCGATTTAGCCCCGGAGGTATTTTCACGGTAGAATTAATCATTGCAAAATCATATTTTCACAAAAGGTGAATAGTTTTTGGCTGTTCCGATTCCGTCTGGGTAGGCTGGTTCCTTTTGTGGAGGCAAAAGAGTCTGAAAAAAATGATTTGCGGAAAAGCTCGAAAAAAGGTTGCAAATCGATTCAGGAAAATTAAAATTAACAATAACATTAACAAAAATAATTAAAAGACAACCAAGGCTTGTTTCCGCCCGCTGACCTGCCAATGGAAGATCTGATAAATCCCGCTTTTGCAAAAAATATGTCCTTGAAATCAACTGTTTTTTATTGGTGATGAGATGAATAACAAATACAAAGCATTACGTATTCTGATCATTGAGAATGATCCTGCCACCATAGGCATGGTGAAGGACTTCGCAGGATCTGATTCCAATTTGCCTGTAACGGTTTGCCATGCAGGCACTTTGGAAGATGCTATTAATATTCTTGCGGCAGGTAATATTGATCTTGTCCTGTTGGGGCTTAACCTGGCCGGTCCAGGCTGGGCCGGGGCGCTTGCAAGGATTCGGTTGGAATTTCCCTTGGTGCCCGTGATTTTACTTGCAGAAGAAGAATATGAATCACGAAAGCATTGCATTGAGCAAGGAGCAATAGATGTAATTGAAAAGAGATTGATAAACCACTATCTTGCCTGGATGCTTTGGCATGCTACAGGCAGAGCTGGTGACGCTGTCCGTCTTTCCGGCATGCCGTTAAACGTCATGCGCCTTGCCGCCTCCATGCCCATGGGTCTAATTATCGTTGGTGATGACGGCAGAACCAGGTTTGCCAACCCTGCTGCCTGCAGGCTTATGGGAAAGGATATCAAGCCGGGCGATATTGTCGATCTTCCTGTTAATGACATGGGGTATGAACTGATCAAGGTCGAGCATGGAGGAGGAAAATCAGGGTTTCTGGAGGTGCATTCGTTTACTGTTCCGAGGGACCAAAAAGAGGCAAGAGCATATTTTTTATTGGAGGCCACTGCACAAAAACTTGCTGAAAGAGCCTTGAAAAGAAGTGAATCCCTGTTTTCCCAGGCCAGGGAGGCTGTTGGTATAGGGGCATGGACCTTCGATCCCTCAGACCGCATATTACTCGCCTCGCCAGAAGTATACAATATACTCGGTATAGACCCTCACAAGCCTATAAACGTGAAGATTTTCCTGTCATGCGTGCATATTACAGACCGTGGGAAAGTGGAGCAAGCTTTTGATGACCTGTTGTCCGGCAAACAAATCAGTATTGAATTCAAGGTAAAAAGAGATGATGAAATCTGTTGGGTGGAGGCAAAGGCGGACACGGTAAATATAGGAGGTAGTGATTCAGTAATAGCGGGCGTGCTGATAGATATAACCGAAAAAAAAGCGCAACAGGAATTACTAGAAAACAAGAACAAGGAGCTTGCTGCACGCAGCCGTATACTCAGCGCCATTTTCAGGTCCCTCGACATGGGCGAGCGCCTTGAAGTTATACTCAGGGAGATTTTGTCATTGCTCGAGGTCGACATGGCGGGGATATATCTTCAAACTAAAAGGGGCCTTGAATTAAAGGCCTGGCTGGGTAGCGACAGGGATGCCGGCGGTAATGGAGGCGGTTTTCCGGAAATTGCCGATGCAAGCTGGTTAAGGGAGTCGGTTTTTGTTGTGGAAGAAAGCCATGAGAAGGGGAAAATACCGGGATTTGCCAAGGAGCTGGGGATGCGCACATGGGGGACAGTACCCCTTCGCATGGGCCGCGGCAAGCATGAAATATCTACAAAAGGACTTCTGGTATTCGCCTCGAAGAGCAGAAAAAAATCAAGCAGCTTCATTGCCAAGACTCTGGATTCACTCTCAGAACATTTATGTGTTGCAATAGATCATGCGCTCCTGTTTGCGGAGTCCCAGAAAAGGCTTGCCAGGATCGAGGTGCTAAGGGCCATTGACCGGGCGATCATAGGCAGGAAAGATGTATCAGAGATAGTATCGATAGTCATTGAAAGCATCCCGGAAAGTCTGGGAGCAGAAGCGGTTGCTCTTAGCCTGCTGGATAATGGAAAAAAAGGGTTGCAGGTATTTTCCATGCGCCTTCCAAATGGGACCGTGATTTCAGAACAGGCCTTTGACATCGCGGAAAACCTCTGGGACTGGCTGGTGAATAAAAAAGAACCTGTGGTGATACCAGATATTGTTGCAGACGGACGGATTTGCTGCCGTCTGCCGCAGATAATGGATCACGGCATAAGGGCATACCTGGGTGTTCCTTTGGTTTCTGCTGATTGTGTAATCGGAATTTTGCATATACTATCCACGCGTCCCAGCGTGTTTGACAAGGAGGATGTAGACTTTTTCGAAACCCTTGCCGGCCAGGCCGCAATCGCCATAGAGAGCGCGACACTTTTTTTTGAACTGAAAAAAGCTGAAGAAAAGTTCCGCCGCCTTGCTGAAAACGCTCCTGATATAATATATCATTTCCATTTCGATCCTGAGCCCGGATTCGATTACATAAGCCCCACAGTGAAACGCCTTACAGGTTATACACCGGAAGAAATCTATTCAGATCCGGAGTTTTTGTATAAGGCTGTTTTTCCGGAGGACAGGGCCACGCTTCAGGTTTTGATGGAAGGCAAGGTTTCGTTTGACACACCGGTCCTCATGAGGTGGAAGACGAAAAATGGGGATATAATATGGACCGAGCATTACAGGACTCCCATATATGATGAAAACGGCGATCTGATAAGCGTGGAAGGAATCGCAAGGGATATAACACCAAGGATACATGCTGAGAAAGAGAGGGAAACGCAGCAAAAGCTGCTCGATTCCATACGCAGGATACAAGATGCGTTCATATCAGACACTATGACAGATGCGCCATTCAGGCAGGCGCTCAAAGGTCTTATTGAGATAACGCAGAGTTCTTATGGTTTTGTAGCCGAGGTTTTGTATACAGAAACAGGAGATCTTACCATCAAACCCCATGCGATAAGCGGGGAGTCATGGGATGAAAATAGCAGAAAAATTTTTGAAAAAGCGAGCAGGGGTGATTTTGTCTTTAAGAACCTTGAAAATATGCTTGGCGCCGCGGTTGGTACAAAAAAATTCGTGATATCCAATGATCCTGCCAATGATCATAGGAGGGGTATCCTTCCTCCAGGACATCCCAGGCTGGATTCTTTTTTAGGGATTCCAATAACCACAGACCAGGGAATCGTGGGACTGGTATGCCTTGCAAACAGGCCCGGCGGTTATACGCCCCAGATAGTGGAATTCATAGAACCGGTTACCAGGACCCTTGCCCACCTTATCACATCGCGCAGGGCTCTCGAGGAGCGGATACGCATGGCGACAGAACTCCGCATCAAGAGCGACCACCTTGAGCGTCTGTCTGCCGGTATAGACGAGGTGGTATGGTGGATAACCTTGGATAAAAAACCTTCGTGTGAGGTGAACCGGGCTTTTGAGATGCTCTATGGCAGAAAGATAAAGGAATTTGTGGCGGATCCGGAAATACTTGCCAGGGCGGCGCATGAAGAAGACCGGCCAGAGGTTGAGACGCTTGTGAATAATGTCATAAAGCACGGTTTTGCGTCTGCCCGGTACCGTATAGTCCGGCCGGACGGGAGTATCCGGTGGGTGCATGATCGCAGGTGGATCATATATGGAGCAGATAGCGGTCAGGACAGGATACCGCAGCGTATACAAGGAGTGATAACCGATATAACAGATCAGGTCATGGCTGAACAGGACCGTATCGGCCGTATTGCGGCAGAAAAGGCGAACAGGGCGAAGAGCGCCTTTGTCGCAAACATGAGTCATGAGATACGAACTCCATTGAACGCGATTCTCGGGTTTGCACAATTGATGCTTAATGATCCGGACATCACACCTGCCCAGAAAAGACACCTTGAGACCATAAACAGGGCAGGGGAACATCTGCTTTCCCTTATAAACGATGTCCTGGACCTGGCCCGGATCGAGTCTGGAAGCGCCAGGTTGCATACAAGCGTGTTTGATATCTACATGCTTGCTTCTGATATAGACAGAATGTTCAGACCAGGGGCCCAGGCAAAAGGGCTGGGCTTCAGGGTGGATACCGCACCGGATCTTCCAGCCAATCTTGTCGGCGACGAGGCGAAGATAAGGCAGGTCCTGACAAATCTTGTTGGAAATGCGATAAAATTCACAAGTCAGGGGTGGGTGGTGGTGAAAATAGAAGCAGCCAGCTCTGTTAACGGCAAGGAGGGTGATCTGCTTCTGAGATTGACTGTAAAAGATACCGGACCCGGAATTGAGACAGATGAGCTAGAAAGGATATTTTTGCCTTTTGAGCAGTTACCAAGAAGCAGTCAAAAGGGAGGCACTGGCCTTGGGCTTGCCATCAGCAAAAAGCTCGCGCAGATTATGGGCGGAAGGCTTGAAGTGAAGAGCCGGCCCGGACATGGAAGCGCTTTTATGCTGGAAATTCCGGTACAGGCGCCCGAGGTTGATGCGTATGCCCGTGACCGCATAAAGCGCAAAAGGTTAATTGGTCTTGCTCCCGGCCCCAGGCAGGTGCGCGCCCTGGTTGTTGACGATGTTGCAGACAACAGGGAACTTCTCACGTCCTTGCTGGAGTCTGCCGGCATCAGTGCCAAGGAAGCTGATAACGGCCTGGCGGCGCTCGAAATAGTTAAAAAAGAAAGTTTTGACATTATATTCATGGATAAACGTATGCCGGTCATGGATGGTTATGAAGCGATAAAAGAGATCCGCAAGGTCCCCTGGGCAAAGAAAACCCCCATCGTGGTAGTTACTGCCAGCACGCTTGTTAACGGCAGGGAATTAATCGCAGAACCCGGTGCTGACGCTTCCATCAAAAAACCCTACAGGCTGGAGGATATTCTTTGGGTAACAGCCAGCCTTCTCGGGCGTGAGCTTTTATACAGGCATGCAGATGATGATGGGCAAGAGACACTTCCATCAGCGGAAGCAGGTAGGATCCCCGATGTGAAAAAAATCCCTCCTGACCTGTGCCGCAGGATGAAAAAAAGCATAGAAATCGGCGATACACTCGGTTTGAGGGAGTCAATTAAGTCTCTCAGATCTGTTGACGTATTGTTGTCTGAGCATCTTGATGCTCTTGCAAAGGTATATGATTACGAGGCATTGCTGAGCCTCCTTGAAAACGGAGAGAAAGGAGGATGATTATAGAGCGAGATGGAACAGCTTCGCAAAAACAGGAAAACTGAAACCATAATGGTTGTAGACGATACCCCCGCAAACCTGGAGATACTGGAGGAAACCTTGCGGAGAGCGGGATACCGTGTGGCTGCCTTTCCCAACGGCGAACTGGCCCTTAAGGCTGCTTCGAAGAATCCACCTGACCTTGTGCTCCTTGATATCATGATGCCAGGAATGGATGGGTTCGAAGTATGTGGACGCTTCAAAGCTGACGAGAAACTAAAAGAGATTCCTGTCATATTCATAAGCGCACTTGGAGCAATACAAGACAAGATCAAGGCTTTTACAGAAGGCGGTGTGGATTATATTACAAAGCCGTTCAGGGCGGAAGAGGTTTACGCCAGGGTCGAAACACATCTTGCCTTGCAGCGTCAAAAAAAAGAACTCGTATTGGCCTATGAGAAGCAAAAGGAGCTTGAGAGTTTCAGGGACGCCATGGTTCACATGGTTGCCCATGATATGCGCTCTCCCATAAATATCATACTGGGAAACCTGGAGCTTGCGGTTGATTGTGATTCCATGGAGGAGGCCGCCCCGTTCATATCCCAGGCGGAATCCAGCACAAGAAGGTTGCTTGAACTCATATCGTCCATGCTAGATGCTAGCAAACTCGAGGCCGGGGAGATGGATCTTGCAAAGGAGCCCGCCGATATAAAGGATCTTGTATCAATTGCCACATCCAGGGTCAGCTCGCTTTTCGGCCGTAGAAAATATATGTTTGATGCCCCGGATGAATCCATGGTGGTTGTTTGTGATCCTGAGATTATTTGCAGGGTAGTCTGGAATCTCCTTGGAAACGCATTGAAATTCACGGATGATGAATCCGGGGTCGTTTCTGTGAAGATTTACGGTATATCCGGGCTGCCTGGGGATAAGGACGGATCTGTGAGAGTAGAGATAGCAAACAATGGCCCTGCCATCCCGGATGAATACAAGGAGAAGGTTTTTGACAAGTTTTTCCAGGTCAGGGAAGGCAATAAAAAAAGAAAATTTTCAACAGGACTCGGGCTTGCCTTTTGCAAGCTTGCTGTGGAGGTTCATGGAGGAAATATCGGAGTTTCAGATGGTCCTGGAGGACGTGGAGTAGTTTTCTGGTTTACATTGCCGGCAGGCGGGTAGACATTGAGATGGAATCCCATGCTTGTTGATTCAATTTCCTGATATAGCAGGGTCGTGGCTGATGTTATGCAGGGGTAAAGGTAGAGGCTCAATCAAGTATGATGATCTCGTAAACTTTCATGATTAGTGGCAATCGCCCCCGGACATGAAAAGAGGTCTTTATTTCTCCCCGGCCTCTGAGGTGTTTTCACGGTAACGTCCATCAATAATTGGTATTTATGTAGACGCAGTAGATTTCTATTTTTCAGCCCAGGCGACGCGGTTGCGGCCTTCTGTCTTTGCCTTGTAAAGCGCCACGTCGGCCTTTTCTATCAGCCTGTCAGGCGAGGTTTCATGTAGTGGAGTCATGGCCGCCACTCCTATGCTTGCTGTTATATATTTATGTATAGGCGATGATGGGTGGATAATTTTCAGGCCGATTATTCCCTTCCGTATTTTTTCAGCAATTTTTATTGAATCCTGAAGGCTGGTATCGGCGAGCACAACAGCGAATTCCTCCCCACCATAACGGGCCACCAAATCACCGGGACGTCTCTGGAAAGATTTAAGCAGGGATGCAATTTTTATGAGGCATGTATCACCGGCCCTGTGCCCGCACGAGTCATTGTAATCCTTGAAAAAATCAATATCCAGCATGAGCAGTGAAATCGGGTATGAGTATCGTAGTGCACGGCTCCATTCCGATTTTATAAATTTTTCAAAGTGTCGATAGTTTGCAATGCCAGTTAACCCGTCGGTGCGGGTTTCGATATTCAACAGGGCGGACAGGAGGAAATCCCTTCTGATCAGCTTTTCAAAGGTAAAGCCGGAAATCATGCCGATTATATTCGAGAAAAAGAGAAAGAAGATATTGTTTATGGCGGAATCCGGATCAGGTTTTATAATAGCAACCGCGACTATTGCATAACTTATGAAGATCGCGGTCCCTGTTATTGTTGCTGCTCGAAATCTCAGGCCTGTGGCGACATATCCGAAAAATATTGCGAGCATCACCCCGGCATAATATTTCTGGGTTATGTCGGTGTGTGCGATAATCTGCATCCAGATGATGCTGGCACCCACGGCATACATTGTAAAACTGTAGACAAGCTGAACCCCTCTTTCACTTCTGGTATGGAACATGTAAAAAAGAGCAAAAAAAACAATGGGAGTCCCTAAACAATAACGGATCATCCATATTTTTTTGACGAACCGGGGGTACAATAAAAAGTCCAGGAGACCGAAGGTGGTGTATATGAAAAACCCCAGGACGATAGACATCCGAATAAGCGGTATCGCGCGGTGGAAGTAGAATTTGCGGAAAGCATCTTCCAGATTCCCTGAGAACCGGAGGCGCAGAAATCCCCTGTCCAGTTCGCGTTCAATAAGCTTGCGGTCCTTTATTCCTTCCAGGATATCCAGGATTTCGGGAGAAATGTTCGTTTTCTTCATGTATCTTTATTTATGATAATGTTACCATGACAATATCTCTTTGAGCCGAGTTGAAAAACAGCCATCTTTTCATAACATAACAGGGTGAATACCGCCGATCATGAAAGCTCATGTTGTTATGAGATTGCTTGTTTTTTGTAATGAAGGCTTTGAAAAGATCAAGTTCAAAACCGATGTCTGGTCATAACCCATTTTCTTTCAACCATTCTATGATTCGGTCAGCCACATCCTTCCACCTTGCTTCGAGCATCATGTCGTGTGCCATACCATCAAAGATCTCAGCAGAGGTTCCATATACGCTTGCGGTTGACTCCATCTGGGCTGGTGAAAAAAGCGCGTCGTCTCCTCCGCCCAGGACAAGAACTGGGGTTTTCACTCGTTGGGGTTTTGGCAGGTTAAGACCGAGCATATCCATGTACATGCGATAGGAATCATCCTGGAGCCGCTTGAAATAGCCAAGCACTTTTTCATCCGGCATGGAGGCGGAAAACAACATCTCTTTTGCTAACTCAGGAGTGGATACTATGGGATAGAGGCTCAGTTTCAGGTTTGTTTTGAATACCGCCATGGGATGCCTGAAAAGCATTTTCAGGGTCGTGGCAGCAACACCCTGTGCAGGGACCGATGCCAGCAGCACGGCTGCCGGTGCCGGGTGAGATTCGAGATATTTCTGGACCACCATTCCCCCCATGGAATGTCCAACAAGGACCGGGGATTTATCAAGCATTTGAACTACTTGGACTACATCCGAGACATAATCAGCCATGGATGTCCAGCGTAATTTCTTTTTACCCTCGCTTTTACCGTGTCCCCTTAGGCTCATAGCGTAAGAACAGAAACCTTGACGGGCGAAATAGGGAAGAAAGTGCTCGGTCCAGCACCATGCGCCGTGCCACATCCCATGTATAAACAAAACCGGGGTTATTCTCGCAGGGACCGGCGGTTTTTCAACAATTACCTCCAGCTTCACAACATTTTTCCTTTTTTGGTAGTAAATGCCCAAAGTAGGTATGGTTAATCATATGCTCATTAAGCAGTTACTTTCTTAAAATACTATAATTAATGGCAGGTAGCCAGCATTATTTTGCCATATAGTGCTATAAGTATTTAGTATGAATCATGCCATACTCCCGGCCGGGCATTGGTTGCATGGAAGGCCCAAATACTTTCCGGGTAACAAGTCCATCCGTAATATTATTGACTTGCTATTGGGATGAAACAGGTGATCCAAAGAGGAGAAGAATTAAAAGTCATGCCTCCAGATGATATCAATGGCTGATGCGGCATCTTCCTCCACGAATGCCTCTATGGAAAAATGCCTGTTAATTTCGTAGTCAATCTCCATGCCTGGCGCGCTTCCCGAAAATTTCTGCTTGACCGTAACAAAGAGTTCCGGTGTAATGTACTTGCCAATGGCGATGCTCCCTTGTGAAATATCTCCCTCTTCAGCGCTCACATAGATCATATCCAGGGCAAAGGCTTTTCCAAGAATCTCTTTCAATTCGTCAGCGGCAATCTTTCCTGCGAAGCTCATGGCTGCGGCCGCAGCCTGGAAGCTTTCACCAGATGAAAGCGCGCTTGCAGGCCTGCCGAACATCAAGTAAGAGACTATATCAACCTGGTCCATGAAAGGTTCGCTTGAAAGCTCGATTGTCGGTTTGAAAAAAGTGCCTCCAAGCCGTGCAATTATAATCGCGTCATTTATCCTGGTCCTTGCGAGTATATCCCACTCAGGGTCGATACTCTCCTTGCCTGTGAAATTCATTTCTCCTTCGGTGATTGTAAATATTCGGTTCCGGAAAAGGTAAGTCCCCCTTACAGCCCGTACAGGCCCCGAGATCCTCATGGGCTCCCCTTTGTTTTTGGTGAGGGTCAATTCTCCCGCGATCTCGATATTTTCTGCTTCTCCCTTGATCCATAGATTTTTTTTTGCTTTTAATTTCACATTTGCACGAAGTGGCGCAAAAATGCCATAAGGGTTCTTTAAATTTTTCCCTATATCTCCAACCTCGATGATTCCGTTTTCATCTGTCTTTTCTCCTGTGATTGCTATTTCGGCCGGACCGGCCTCCCAGAACCTGTCAGAGAAGATTTTTCCATCGATTATATGGATCGTTCCTGAAAGCATAGGGGATTCGATGTCGCCTGTCAGATTGAGATCAGGCCGGGCATGTATCAGCACCGCGTTCTTGTAAGGTATCGCAAATTTTTCCCCTTTCAGGGATAGGTCGAAACGTTGCAGTGAAATACCGCGGGTCTTTATTTCTCCCTTGCATTCAAGGCGACCGGTTTTTTTACCTTCTATGAGCAATTCCACGATCTTTATGGAATCTCCTGACATTATGATAGTAGCCTGCATCCTTTCATAGTGCAGGCCCAGGCCCGGCAGGTCCAACCTGCCTTTTGAAATATCTACCCTGCCTGAAAGGCTTGGAGCATCCAGCGGTCCTGTGAGCCTGATTGAGGCGGCGATATTCCCTGCAACAGAGAAATCATCACTTTTAGTGCCGGGCAGTTTTTCCAGGCGGAAATTCCAGCTGGTAATAGTGATATCCCAGGCATTTTTTGCGGGGATAAACCTGAACGGGACAATTGAAAATCCCGCATCAAGGCTCCCTTTGGCTTCTATTGTTGTCTGGTTGTCTATGGATGCTGAAAGGTTGATTCTGAATTTATTATCTTTGTATACGATATCTCCTGTAATCGATGATATCTCTATCAGGGGAAAGGATAGGGGGGTTATTTTCAGTTTTGCACTCAGGCAGGGAGATGAAAGGCGCTCCCCTATATGCAGCCGGGCCTCGATTCCTCCGGAGGCTCCTGGAAGGTCACGCCCTGTGAGCGCTGATAGACGCGGAAACCATTTTCCCGCATCGAGCCCTTTTGTCTCTATATCAATGTTTACCGGATCCGTGGATGAATAAGGGATGTCACCCTTGATGCTCAACAATCCCCTGCCTGCTTTGATATTCATCTTCCGGATTAATACCCGGTCATGAAATATGACTGTCTCTATGGGGCCGGCGTTTACGAATAATCCCAGGCTTCCGCAAGCAAGTTTCAATTCGGACAGCGTGACTCTTGAAGGCAACTCTAAGGCTGGAGTCATCACCCCTGAGACAGCTATTTTTCCATATCCTTTCATTACGGTACGGGCATGAAAGACGGCACGCTTCTTGGCAAGGCTTAGGTTGATATGGTTTTCTTCCAGCAGGATACCGGGAATGGAAACAGCCGCAGCCCTGCCGGATGCCTTGATCTGAAATGATCCTTCCCGGATATCGCATGTTACTTTAATATCGAGATCTGTTATACTGTTTTCGGCAATTCCGGCATTCTTCGCGGTTACACTGACCGAGATTCGTGCCGCCTGCGGCATGGCTGAAAAATTCAAGGGATCGGTTTTCATCCTGCCTGAAAAGGATATATCGATTTGTCCATTTTTTATGTTGATGCCTGGTTTGGAGGTCAGGCCGAAATACTTTTTCCTGGTTTTCGCGGGTATCAAGGCATCAATGATTTTCTGGCCAGCTTGATCCGGATCTTTCGACAGCAGGAAGATAGATCCCTTGAATTTGCCGGTGGAAAAATCGAGCCTTGCCTGGCTGTTAAACGAGGTTGAGCCTGATTTTGCCCGCAACGATTCGATCGTGACCCGGCCGCCTGTCGCCAGGAGGTCAAGACTTCCCCCGTCGAGCGCGAGGCCGTTTATCGTGGAGGGGAAAAGATCCACAGCCATTGTGGCTTCAATCCTTTGCGGCGAGAAATCCGGCGGGATCGTTGCTGAAATCCCAGCCTGGAAATTGATGTCGGTTTCGGGTATGTGGTTTCTTAGAAATTTTTTAAGATCTAAGCGTGACACCTCGGTCTTCAAATCCATATTGACAAGATCATAACCGGGCCGGGGCAAGGCGATCCTTCCATGCCCGCGTATCGTCGCACCATCTGTTTTGACCAGGATGTCCTTAATTTCCATCCTGTTTCCAATGGTTTTTCGTGAAATCTCGCTGATGATACAGCTATGCCTTTGATGGAAGCATCAAAGATGTCGAGCCTTAGATCAGTTTCCATATCTGGCTTAAAAAGCCTGGCTCCTGCCAGATGGAATCCGACCCCGAATTTAACACCGCTTATACCTGCGGTCGGCAGGTGCAGATATGACGGATCGCGAACTTGCGCCTTTCCCTTGACATTGCACCAAATGCCGTCTTTTACGGTAAGACCGGCCCTGCCGGAAACAGCAATCGTGTCTTGACCACATGCCGCTTCTATCCTGAATTTCACCGATGATAATGAGCCCTGGCCAGAAAGCCGCGCCATGAGTTTTTCATTTTTAACGGGCCATTGGGGAAGAAAGATCTTTGCGTCTCGCGGTCCTATGGCAAGGCTCATGTCCGGTATTTCAATGACAGGCATGGAGTCTGCAAAACCAATCCGGCCGGAGCCTTCAATTTTTGAATTCCGGCTACCAATAGCAAGGGAAAAAAACTCAATATATTTTGCCGAAAAGTCATAAATGCCGTCTGCCGTTGTGTTCACAGCGAGTCTGCCGGGTTCGAGAATGAATGACAGGTTCTTTACCGAAAAGCTGAGATTATCATGGATGATTATTTTTCCTTTTGCATTGATGCTCGATACTGAAAATTTCTGTCCGCTCGATTCATCGGAAAAGGTCATATTGCCTGATCTGATAATCAGGGAGCCGATGCGGATTGTTTTAAATAGCGGATTCGTCAAGGGCTCCCGGCCTGGACTGCTGAACCGGACCCGCTCGAGGGCGGGAATAAGGATAACTCCCGTGCCTTCTTGCTTTGCTAAAGAGATCTCGGGAGCTATGATCGTGAGCTGCCTGATGTCTGCAATGGAAAACAGCGCCAGGGGGAGTATATAGCGGGCCGTGATTTTTTGCGCTGAAAAGATCCTGCGCATTGATTCCGCGTCCCTGACGGCCACCTTTGAAAGAATGATTTCATTATAGAGATTGCCGCTGATTTCGCCTATGACAAGACCAGGAGCAAGGGATGCAAGCCGTGCCTTTATCATGTTTGATATGATCTCCTGGCCCTGCGGTGTAGAGAAGTATATAAAAAGAACGGCGCAGAAAAGAATGAAACAAAAGAAAAGAATCCCAAGAATCCTCATCAGGCCGGAGAATATAACGGCGGCAAAGCGTGGTCGTAAGAATCCGCTCGTATCAGGATTCCGGTTGTTTCCTGTTGGTGTCTGATTGGATTTTTCAGGAGGCGAGAACAATGTCGGGCACCTTTGTTTTTTTAAATGCCAATATCAGTGTTATCCTGAAGTTCCATTTGTGAAAATCCCATCTGTTTGTGACAGCAGTTCTCCGGGGACTTGTGCGGTAAAGAAATTCTAGAACGGATAGCCCAGATTAAGATGCACGCGCCATTTTCCTGTGTCAGCAGCTTCACCGGAGACCAGGCTTCCCTTGGGTGGATTCAGCTTGTAGCCTATGTCGAACTGGATCGGCCCCACAGCCGTGTATATCCTCAAACCAGCGCCACAGGTGTATTTGAGCTTTTTGCTGGAAAACTCCAGCGCGCCCTTATATAACCCTCCGGTATCGAAAAAAAAAGCGCCTTCGAAGGATCCGTAAACAGGGAACCTGAGTTCTATGTTTCCATTAAAGAGTGATTTGCCTGAAACAGAGATCAGTCTGCCGGAGTTGTCATACGCACCAAGGCGCTGGTATGCGTACCCCCTTACACTCTTACTGCCGCCTGAATAAAGCATAAGATATGCGGGAAGCCCCTCTGTACCGCCATACCCTCGGATCCACTGGTAGTTAATCCTTGCTGCCAGCCGCACGCCCCAAAAAAGGGGGTGGTATCCCTTGATTTCAGCCCTGGGCGATATGTATTCAATATCAGATCCGAACTCTTTGTATGCCGATTCCACGGAAAAAGAAGCCACATATCCTGAAGTCGGATTAATTGGATCGTTTCTCTTGTCCTTCTCGATCCTGAAGACAAGCGCCGAAATCTTGTCATGACCATTTCCGTCCTGGTTTTCCGTATCTGCACTTTCCGTTTCTATGGCGGTGGAGACATTCTTGAGCTTGTTTGCGGAGAACCTGTATTCACCGGAAAGCAGAAGGCTTTTGGTCAGGTTTCTTGAAAAAAGGAGGCCCGCACGGGTGGCGTCAAGATCATAGAATGTTTCTGTTTCAAGGGATGCCTGGACTGTTATGCTTAAGGTGTTTTTTGCGTCTATGAAATAAGGGCAGGTATAGTGAGCGGTAAGGTTCTTGGAAAGTGATGAGCCTCTTGCTGAAAGGGATAAACGGTCTGCATGGCCTGTCAGGTTCCTGTAACGCCATCCCAACCTGAGGCGCAGCCTGTCCTCGGTTCCATACCCGGCACCTAATTCGACACTGTGTTGTTTCCCAGGCTCTATCTTGACCACCACCGGGACCATATTTTCTTTCTCCCTTATTTCCCCCGGCTCCACTAACGCGGTTGAAAACACCTTCAATGCATAAAGGTTGGCCCTTGCCTCGTCGAGCCGGTCCGCCCGGAAAGGCGCGCCTGTTTTAATGGGAATAGCCCGTGCAAGGACTTCGGTATCGATAAATCCGTTGTTACCCTGGATTCGAATCTCACCAAACCTGCATTCCGGGCCTGGATCGATTGAAAATTTCACCGTGGCCGACGCAGTGTTCAGGTCTATTTTCGCCTTTGCCTTGACTGTCGCCTTTGGGTACCCCAGGTTCCCCAGGGCTTTTGCTATTATTCTTTTTGATTCCTGCAGCTTTTCATCTGAAAATGGTTTTCCAACAGTTATGGTTATTAATTTTTCAAGATAATCTATAGAGATCCTTGAGCCGGTATTTATCCTTCCGGAAACATTTGCCGGAGGCTGGTTTACAATATCCCATGAAATCGCCCTTACCCGGGCTCTTTTACCAAGGTTTATGAAAAATTTGACAGAGATCAGGCACGGTTTTTCTTCACCGTCTTTACCAGTCGTCATGGGGCATTGCACCGATTCCAGGGTGTAACGGGCGGATACACCGTAATATCCTTTCTTCCTGAAGTACTGGCGGATTCGCAGTAGGTCTTGATCAAGGTCGATTGCGGTTATAACAGGTCTTTTTTGCCAGAACCGCCACCATGCCCGGGGCTTGGATACGAGAAGATCAGAAAGAGATCCCTTTTCCAGAAACGGTATCCCGGAAAATTTAAGGGAATAGACTGACATGCGTTGGGGTATACCTGATTCGCCTTGTGGGAGGGCGCTTGCGGGAATAAACAGGACGGCAAGTGCGAGCACTGTTATGAAGGGGAATTTGCGCTTGAACATGGATCGATTTCAAGGTTAACCGCTATCTCGCGCATATTAAGAAACAGAGAGCCCCTGCATTCTTTTTCGAGCCTGGCTTCAATTTGTTTCGCAAGAGCCCCAGGACCTGAAGAATCAATGTTTAGTTCCCCTGAATCCAGGTTCCACAGGGCACAGAAGATATCTTTTACCCTGATGCGTGACGGGTCCCTTGATGGAATCAGGCGGCCTGTGTCTCCTTCCGCGGTTTCTGTCAGTATTCCTTCCTGGCATAGTATTCCTGTTACGCGCAAAATTATTGAATAGGGTAACTGCAATTCCGAAGACAGGTCCTCAGGTCCGAGGGGAGGGCAGCCGCCGATAAACTTTTTACAGACGAGGTAAGTTGTGGCAAGCCCGACCAGGAAGCCTTCCTTCGCGCTGAATGTCGATTTTTTGAACCTCTGACTATGATGCTGCATATGCTGGATTGCGTTTGCAACCTGGGCCCCCACGAGAACGATCACCCAGCTTACATATATCCAGATGATGAAAACCGGCAGAGCCGCGAATGTGCCATAAATCTTGTTGAACCTTGCCACACCTATGTTGAATTCTGTGTAGAACCGGAATGAACCTTCCCATATACTACCGCAGAGAACCCCTGCGGCAAGGGCAGGGAAGAACCTTACCCTGGTGTTTGGCATGATCAGATACATTGCTGTAAATGCTATCCATAATACGGCATGCGGCAGAACCGTCGAGATCAGAACATAGAAATGCGCGAACAAGGGAAATGACAACAGGGTCCTCACTATGGTGTTGGAGGAGAGAGATGTGATCAGTGCCGTCGCAACCACCATCAAGAGAGGGCCGAGTATAAGCACCGAGATGTAATCCGAAATCTTGCGAACAACGCTTCTGGGTCTTTTTACTCCCCAGATGTCGTTGAATGATTGTTCCACGTTTCCGAGCATCATAATCACAGAGTACAATAAAAGCGCTACGCCGAATGCCCCCAGCGCTTTGAAGTCCGTGTTGCTTATATAGGCCAGTATCTGGCGCACAAGCGGCTCCTGGCCCGCAGTGAGGTATTTCAAGAGTATCCGTTCGATTCTTTCATGGAAGCCAAAACCCTTGAGCATGGAAAATGCCACAGCCAAGAGCGGAACCACCGCAAGGAGAGTGGTGTAAGAAAGAGCAGACGCACGCAAAAGGAGCATCCTGTCGCGCCATCCAACCGCGGTAATCACTAAAATTCTCAGGCAAAGGCGCATCATGCGCAGGATCTTTGCCTCGCCGACCGGATCCTCCCAGAGGCCGGACTTAATGAAAAGAGAAAACCGGCGGTACATTGAAAGGATCCTGTTCAAACCTTTATCCGTTTCACGGCATTTCATGATCTATATTGCGTGCCTGGTTTGCTTAAAGAAAGAGTGCCGCAGCGGCTGCTGGAACGCCTTGGATTTTCAATCTGAATTTACTAACACCGATGACGGGGAAAAACAAGGATTCAGCCTTGGGGGGGGGGGTCGTGACATCAAAATGAGAAAGGCGGTGCAAAAACATAATTTAAAGACAAAATTGATAATGAGTGCGTTTCCCCAGGAGGAGCTATGATGGACTTGTAAACTTTTCCATGTCATACATAAGCTCATTATGGTTATGGTAAGCTTACCTGTTTTTGCCCATTCTTTCGTGAGAATAAACCCAGTCCAGGGAAGAAATGGCAGATGCAAGGGACAGTTCGCCCGCTGTGGCCACCGCAGCTACAATCTCGGTGAATTTGTTGACTTTTCCCGGGCCATAGCATCCCATCATTTCAAGACATTCTCGCTGGGTGGGTAGTCCTGTTCCTCCGCCATAAGTGGCAACAATGAGTGAAGGTAATGTAAGTGCGCCATATAGATCGCCTTCGGGTGTAACTTCTGCGTACACCATGCCGGCAGATGATTCAGCCACGTTTGCCGCATCCTGTCCGGTTGCTATAAAAAGGGCTGCAAGGGCGTTTGCAACATGAAGGCATGTAAATGAGCCAGCCTGTTGGGAACCCAGGTTGCCGAGCAACATCAGGTGGGCAAGGCTTTCAGGGGATGTCCGCATGGTGTTGAGCATTACCTCGCGCTTGATCCATATTTCGGCTATGACCCTTTTTCCTCGGGGATGGGTGAGGTTTATCTGTGAAAATTTCTTGTCACTGGAGATATTGGATTCCATGAAGTAATGTCGGATACCTGGAAAGTTTGCTATTATCCAGTTGCAGGCGGCAAAGGTCGCCATGCTTACCATGTTCTGTCCCGCTGCATCCCCGGTGCTGTAATTGAACCTGGTATAGACAAATCTGGCGGTTATAAATTTGTCTATGGATAGGAGCTTCGCCACCCTGGACGTGGATTCCGCTTGTGTTTTTATTTTCAGGAAATTTTCATCTATCCACAGGCTGAATTTTTTTGCCTCCCTCGAGTTGTCGAATTCAAATACAGGAGCGCGGTGCATGTGATCACCTACTATGGTCGTGGTGACACCCCCCGAGAGGTTGATGGCCTTCATTCCCCGGTTGTATGATGCCACCAGGGAGCCTTCGCTTGTAGCAAGAGGAATTACGAATTCGCCTTTTGCATATTCACCGTTTACTTTAATAGGACCTGCAAAGCCAAGTGGCACCTGGGCGACTCCGGTGAAGTTTTCGATGTTGCCTTTGGTTACAACGGGATCAAATGAGTGATGCGTGATATGATCAGGCTTGACACCGGTGAACCTATGCAGGAACTCCCTGCGTTCTCTAATTATATCAGAGCTGTAGTTGTCAGCCTTGTTGCATGGAACAGCAGTGAGTTTGAACCGCCCGTTGCCGATGAAATCATTGACCGTGAAATCGATCTCACCAAAAGGTTCGGTTGTGAACTTGAACCTGAGGGTATGTTCACCAGGAGGCAGGGAATCGGTTGATACGAAAATATCCACATTTTCCTGGGTGGGGAAAGGGAGGCAGGTCTCTTTGTTTATTTCGCCCGCAGGTATTATCTTATCATACTTTTGGATTGATATCCGGTCTAGACCGATGTTCTTTCCGTTTATTTCAAGAAGGCAGACTTTCGTGACAGTGGCGTCCATCAGTGGATTCTTCAGGTTGAACGCAATACCTTTGCTCGTATTTTTCAGGCTGCCGAAGGTATATAGCTGCTTGAGGATTTCCGCTGGTATATCCATGGCTGTTCCCCCTTTTTTAATGTGTTATGGTTGTTATACCTTGTAGATAAAAGGTATCACCATGAAAATCGACAGCACGGGTGCCACTATGGGCGAATTTGTAAAAAATCCGCGAAAATTCCACTGGCGGCTTTGCAGGGAGCCCTGTTGGCAAAGGCATTACGAGCCGGGAAGAGAGATGTAGTAAAAGCGTAACAGGCCTCTTCACGGCGAAGCGTAACGCGGGAGTCAGACAATATCGTGAAAACATCCCCGGGGCCGGGGAGAAATACAGCCCTGTTTTCATGCCCGGGGGAGATTGCTGCTAATCATGAAAGTTTACAAAAGCTTTAAAAATATTATGGCACAAAAAACAATGGATGGCCTTCTAAATGATTACATGGAAAATGCTAGACAAAAACTTATGTTTTTTATGTTATGGTGGACTTTACCGTGAAAACACCTCAGGGGTCGGGGAGAAAGACAGACGTCTTTTCATGCCCGGGGGAGATTGCTGCTGATTATGAAAGTTTTACGAGTCTGTCATATTATGACTCGTCGTTTTTCGAATGGGTGAGATTTTCCCAGAGGAAATTTCGCATTTCTTCTTCGGAAGTCAGGCCGGAGGGGTCCTTTTTGAATGTCTTATACTGGTAAAGCTCCTGGTCCGCCTTGATGAGCAGATTGTCCAGGGTTGTAGCATCGGCCGCGTGTATTCCGATACTCAACGAGAGGGCTGGTGAACTTTTCATGGATTTTGCGTTCCACTTGGATATCAGCTTTTGAATCCTGTTTGCCACCTCCCGCCCCTCCTTTTCCCGCGCATGAGGCATCAAAAGCACGAATTCATCCCCTCCGAATCTTGCAAGCAAGTCAGCTTCACGGCATGAGGATTTGAGAATGTCTGCAATAGTTTTCAGTGCCTTGTCGCCTTCCAGGTGGCCATACGTGTCGTTTATGTGCTTGAGTCCGTCAACATCCATCATCAAGATGCATATCGGGTAGTTGTAGCGCCTCACGCGTTCCTCTTCCCTGCAAAACATCTCGTTGAAGTAGTGGCGGTTATAGACACCTGTCAGCGGATCGATCATGGCCAGCTCGCGTACCTTCTCATAGAGAAATGCGTTTTCAGCCGCAATACCTGTAAATACCCCTATGCTGGCTAGAAGCTCCATGTCGTCTTCGGTAAAGACACCGTTGTCGTTGATGGAGCCGGGGTTACCGGAAGAATCATCGTCTATGATTTTGTTTATAAGTTCTATTACACCAACTACCTGGTTTTTACCGTTGAGCAGGGGGACGCATACAACAGATCTTGTTTCAAAACCTACTATCTGGTCTATTCTAGGCGAAAATCTATGGTCCTTTTTAACATCGGGCACTACCTGCGGTTTGCCATGGATCGCAACCCAGCCCGCAATGCCT
>CAYVIE010000017.1:19814-26994 GCA_964451355.1 uncultured Desulfobacteraceae bacterium | reverse complement strand
CTATCCAACATTATTAAAAAAAATAATTGCTTTGTTCTTCGGCAAGTGCTACTTTTCTTTACATAAATCTCTTCGATATACTGGGGTTGTCTCCCAAAGCCGAGATGGCTTTATGTATAACACTATGAGGTAATTAACAGGGGTTCCAAGCAGTATGCAAAAAAAACTTAAAGCAATCTATGAGAACCTCCTGTTTTCTTTCGGCCACCAGGGATGGTGGCCGGCTTCTACGAGGGACGAGGTTGTAATAGGCGCGATCCTCGCCTCCAATGTCTCGTGGAAAAACGTGGAAAAGGCGATAAGCAGGTTGCGGTTGGCAAAGCTTCTTTCTCTTTCTGCCTTATATTCTGCCGATCCGGAAGCTATAGCTGAAAATATAAGATCTACAAGGTTTTACAACCAGAAAACAAAGCGCCTGAAAGCCTTTTGCAATTTTCTGGTTTCTGATTTCAATGGATCGTTAGACAAACTCTTTGCCCATCCCATGCCCGGGCTTCGACACAAGCTGCTTTCACTAAACGGCTTCGGGCCTGAAACCGTTGACTCAATACTTCTTTATGCCGGCGATATCCCTGTTTTCGTAATCGACGCCTACACACGCAGAATATTTTGCCGAATGGGACTTGGAAAATCCAGCTGGGATTATACTGATTTCCAGAATTTTTTCCATCAGAACCTCCCGCACGATACCGGACTTTTCAATGATTTCCATGCTCAGATTGTGGCCCTGGGCAATCGTGTATGCAGACCAGGAAATCCGCTATGCAGTGATTGCCCGGTATCAGCATTTTGTTCTTATGCCTCAGAATATTCCATTTAAGGGAAAAGGCGGTAAACACTCATGCCGGAAAACATAGAAGAACTCAAAAAAATCATCACAGAGTTGCGGGAAACAAACCAGAAACTGTCAAGGCTGGCAGAGTGGCAAAAAGGGATACTCGAGCGTATACCCGATCCAGTCTGGGTCTACTCGTTTAAACCAAGCATCAAACTAGTATATATGAATCCCGCGATAGTATCCATTCTCGGCTATACATCAGAAGAGATTGCGAAGCTCTCCATCCGGGATGTTCTCTCACCTAAATATGTGCGGCTGTTCAAAAAAAGGGTCAGGGAAATTCAGCAAAAAATCGACAGTGGTGAACTCAAGGGCACAGAGGTGTTCAGGGAAGAAGTGGAATACATCACAAAGAATGGCCGCACGGTCTGGGCAGATATAATAGCCACGTGCTTCTTTGACAGGAATGGGAAACCTTTTGTCATAGGTATTTCAAGGGATATTACACTTAGAAAGGAAGCCGAAACAGCCCTGGAAAAAAGCGAGGAAAAATACAGGATGCTTTTTGAGTCATCCATGGATGCCGTTTATATAACATCCAAGCAGGGAGATATAATAGATGTAAACCAGGCGGCTGTTGACCTTTTCGGGTTTGATAGCAAAAAAGAACTGCTGGCGATACCGATACAAGACCTTTACGCTGATCCGGAAGACAGGAAAAAATTCCAGGAATATATCCAGAAGGAGGGCTTTGTAAAAAATTATCCGCTACGTTTCAGGAAAAAAGACGGGAAAATTATAGATTGCCTCCTTACATCCTCGGTAAAGAAGGATGAAAGCGGAAATATCACGGGTTACCAGGGGCTTATACGTGATATTTCAGAAGAAAAAAAGCTTCAGAAACAGCTGATTACAGCCCAGAAAATGGAGGCTATCGGCACAATGGCGGGAGGAATCGCGCATAATTTCAACAACATGCTCATGACTATCCAGGGCAATGTCTCTCTTTTGTTATTGAAAATCCCCAAAGACGACCCGGCGTACTCGCGGTTAAAAAAGATTGAACAGGCTGTGGGATCTGCATCGAAGCTCACGAATTCACTCCTGGAAATTGCAAAGGAAAAAAAACCTGATATGCGGATCTCTGATTTAAACGAAATAGTGAATCAGGCTGTTAGCATCTTTGCACATTCCAGAAAAGAGATACTGGTCAAAACAGAGCTTGCTCCTGATCTGGCTCCGGTTATGGTTGATCCGGGACAGATAGAACAGGTCCTGATGAATCTCTTTATAAACGCCTGGCAGGCCATGCCCGAAGGCGGCAGGCTTCACGTAAAAACAACCAATGCCAGGGCTGACAAATTCCAGATAGGGCCTTTCCAGGACAAGGCCGGGGATTTTATACTGATCTCTGTCACCGATACGGGTAGCGGCATAGAGGAAGAGGCTCTGCCAAAGATATTTGAACCGTTTTACACAACAAAGAATCAGGGTACGGGGCTTGGACTTTCAACCGTATATGCAATAATAAAACAGCATAACGGCTATATAACCGTATACAGCCAAAAGAACAAGGGAACCACGTTCAAGATCTATCTCCCTGCCATCAGGCAGATTACGGAAAAAAGCGAAAAAGACGCAATTGAAGAAGAACTTTATTTATACCATGGAAAAGGCAGGATCCTCATCATAGACGACGAAGACATCGTAATCGAAACTGCATGTGAAATGCTCGAGGAACTCGGCTACAACCCCTTGCAGGCAAAGGACTTGCCAGAAGGCATAGCAATTCTTGAAAAGGAAAAAGCGGATATCGATCTGATCATTCTTGACCTGATCATGCCAGACACCAGCGGCGCAGAGGCATTCACCAGAATCAAGAATACCGCACCAGAGGTAAAGGTGCTGCTTGCAAGCGGTTACGGTCAAAATCGTGAAGTTGATGAGATCCTTGCCATGGGATGCAACGGGTTCATCCAGAAACCGTTTTCAATAAGCACACTTTCACAGACTCTTCGCAGTATCCTTGGCAATCCTTGACAGCTGATAGTCGTATCCCTTTTACCGTGAAAACACCTCTATAGCCGTGGTGAAAATAAGGATTGTTTTCATGCTCGGGGGTGATTGCCGGTGTCGTTGAAAGTTTATCCTGCTGGCGGCTCAAACGTGATTATGATGTCTGCGACAGTTGCTCCTCTGCCTTCTTCGTGAACAAACAAGGGGTTTATATCGAGTTCCTTGATCTCTGGATTGTCGCAAACAAGGTTGGACAGTCCCACAAGAAGTTTTTCAATGGCTTCGATGTCAGCCTTTGGCCTGCCTCTGAAACCGGTCAGCATCTCGTATCCCTTGATACTACGTATCATACGTCTTGCATTGTTTCTTCCTATGGGCGCCAACCTGAATGCCACGTTCTTGAATAATTCTACATATATTCCACCGAATCCGAACATCAGCAAATGCCCGAACCCTTCGTACCTGGTCGCGCCAAGGATCACCTCCAGGCCGGACGGAGCGGTCTGCTGCACAAGAACCCCGGTAATCTCAGCATCAGGATTGTATGCCCTGGCATTGGCAACGATCTCCTTGAACGCCTGCCTGACTTCCTTTTTGTTCTCCAGCCCTACCCTGACCCCTTTTGCGTCAGACTTATGCAGTATCTGGGGCGACACGATCTTCATGACAACGGGAAAGCCTATCTCTTGAGCTATCTGCGCCGCCTCCTGGGCGCTTTTAGCTATCTTCATGGCTGGAGTTTTAAAGCCATAACATGCTAAAAGCTCAGCGCCATCGTATTCCCCCAAAACGGTCTTTCCTTCGGATATAGCCTTTTTGACAATCCTTCTGGCTTTCTTGCTGTCAAAATGAAGATCAAACTGGGGAAGTATCTTCCTTGTAAGCCACCTGTTCGCCTCGTAGAGTTTCCCCATCGCCCTGGCAGCGTTTTCAGGAAACGGATAAACAGGTATATTATTTTCCTGGAGGATTTTAACACCGGCTGAGACATCGACAACGCCCATGAAACAGCATATTATTGGTTTTGTTGTCTCCTTATATATCTTTACAATGGCTTCAGCCGTACCCACAGCATCGGTCATGGACTGGGGAGTGAGTATCATGAGAATGCCATCGACACCATCATCTTTCACCACTGCATCGAGCGCAGCCTGGTAACGCTCCTTTGTGGCGTCTCCTATCACGTCAACCGGGTTGTGTATGTTTGCGGTAGGGGGCAAATGCTCCTTCAAGGCCTGGGTTGTTTTGTCGCTGAAAGTAGCAAGCCTGAGTCCTGAGATTTCGGTCATGTCGGTTGCTATGATTCCAGGTCCCCCAGCATTGGTAATGATTGCCACTCTGTCGCCCATGGGGATACGCCTTGCTGAAAAAGCGCCTGCGAAATCAAACAGATCATGAACCGTATCGACTCTTATAATTCCTGCCTCATCGAAAATCGCATTGTATACGGCTTCAGAACCGGCCAGCGAACCCGTGTGGGACGAGGCGGCCTTCGCGCCGGATGCGGTCTTGCCCGATTTTATCACCAGAATCGGGGTTGGCCTGTGACCAGAAGTGATATGCTTGACATCCTCTATGAAATCAGGTCGGTAGCGAAGCTCCTCCATGTATATCATCATCACGTCAGTATCTTCGTCCTTGTGGTAGTACTGCAAAAGGTCGTACTCATCTACATCCGCCTTGTTGCCGATGGAGATGAACTTGGAGAATCCGTATCCCCTGTCCAGGGCGAAATCGAGTACAGCGGTACACAAAGCACCGCTTTGTGAAATAAAAGATATGTTTCCGTACTCAGGAAGATGTGTTGAAAAACTGGCATTCAACCTTACAGCGGGGTTGGGATTAATCACACCGAGACAATTAGGCCCGACAAGGGGTATACCAGCTTTCTTGCATATACCTGCTATCTCGTTTTCAATCCTTGCGCCTTCGCCGCCAACTTCCTTGAAGCCCGCAGACACGATAACTATACCTCGTACTCCCTTTTTCACGCATTGCTTTACACTTTCCAGGGCAATCCTGGGCGGGAGGATTATCATGGCGAGATCGACATCATCTGGAATATCCAACACGCTTTTATAACATCGTACGCACATAATAGACCTGGCTTTTGGATTCACAGGATAAAGAGTTCCCGTGTAGCCACCCCTGAGTATATTGGCGAAAATATCATGGCCTACCTTACCCGGCGTAGAGGACGCCCCCAAAACAGCCACGGAACTGGGTGAAAATATTGGATCAAGCCTGTCCATTAACCTCTCCTTTCTCGCGCCTTTCAGTTCAAGGACATGCGTTTGCTCAATCTATTTCATCTTTGATTTCGAGAATCATCTGGTACACCTTGTCCTTATTCAACCCATATATCTTTGCAAATGAAGATGCAAGCTTAGAGGGAGCCATATCGCCCTGTTCGAGCGCGCAACAAAGCTTTTCGCGCAGATCTTTTTCGTCCGTACAAGCAGAATCGCCCGCTCCGGCTACAACCAGGGTGACTTCACCCCTCACCCTCTCTCTTTCGGACAAATCCGCCCTGATATCCGAGAGTCTGCCGTAAAGATATTCCTCGTGCGGCTTAGTCATTTCGCGGGCCAGAAAAGCCTGCCTGTCTCCGATGATCTCTATGATTTCATCCAAAAGGGCTATGATTCCGGCTGGAGGAAGGTAAAATACAAGAGTCTGGCGGCATTTTTCAAAACCCTTGAAAAACGCATTTCTCTTTGAACGGCGCTTCGGAGGAAAGCCTGCAAAACAAAAGCCAGAGGTTGAAAGCCCGGAAACACACAAGGCGGCGGTTGCTGCGCATGGACCTGGTACAGGAATGACCTCTATCCCGTGCTGCCTTGCCGCACTTACAAGCCTGTATCCCGGATCGGATACAAGGGGAGTTCCGGCATCCGATACCAGTGCTATGGTATCACCCCTTTCCAAGCGAGCCAGCAATACCGGTGCCTGCTTTTGTTCGTTGTGCTCATGGTATGAAACCACGGGGGTATGGACGTCGTGGCGGGCAAGCAGCCTCTTTGCAATCCTTGTATCCTCTGCTGCGACCAGATCTGTCGACCTTAAAATTTTTATCGCCCTGTATGTTATATCATCAGGATTTCCTATGGGAAGAGCTATTACATACAGAACACCGCAGCGGGGTATTATGCCCGGCATAGATTACAATCTCCTTCTATCACCTCAACAATACCCGCTTGCATCCCAAAAAGCGTTCTTGTAATGCTCGATCGAAAGATCACCTGAATCATTTATAATAACAGAGATCACGTCAAATCTTGCATTATATCCGGACAACCCCCTGGCCTCAAGGTAAGCGTGGGCAATCCGGCTGATCTTTTTCCGCTTTGCTGATGTTACTGCTTCCTCGGGACGGCCGTATGAAGTGCTTCTGCGGGTTTTAACCTCAACAAAGACGATACTCTGATCCTTGCATGCGATGATATCTATTTCACCGAGGGGGGTACGGTAATTTTTTGCGAGCAGCTTATACCCGGATTTCAAAAGATAACACCGGGCCGCTTCCTCTCCGGCATTTCCTGTCTTTTTTCTGTTTTTTGCCGTCATATATTCTCATTTCCCTCTTTAATGCGGCCCATTACTGATGAACTTGTAAAAAGTCCATCAGTACTGACGGCTCCATAAAAAGTCCATCAATCATTGCGGGGTATGAAAAAATGCTGTTTTACACCCCTGAGCCGGGGATGCCTTTCATGTTAAAACCTGACTATCCAGGGTAGTGTGATTCAGATTATTCAAAAAAGCTCCATCTGGCTCATAGCTCCAGCCATTACCACACCCTTGAAGCTCATACGATGGATCGGACACGGGCCAAGCCTGCGGATTAATTCACGATGCTGTTTTGTGGGATATCCCTTGTGCTTTTCAAATCCATACCCGGGATAAATTTCTGCATATCTCGCCATGAGCCGATCCCTGGTAACTTTAGCCACGATCGATGCGGCGGCAATGGAAAAACAGGTCGCATCCCCACAGACCACAGCAGTCTGGGGAATACTGGAAAGCAAGGTTTTATTGCCGTCTATCAAGAGATAATCCGGCTGGGGCGAAAGATTAGAGACCGCTATCTTCATCGCGCACAAGGACGCCTTCAGGATATTCATGCGGTCGATATGGTATGAATCGATAAGACCTATGCCAACAGCCACTGCCATGCTATAGATTTCATAAAAAAGTCTCTCCCTCGCGGAGGGAGAGAGTTTTTTCGAGTCATTGATCCCCTGGGGAATCTTCCCTGGATCAAGAATGACGGCAGCAGCAACGACAGGCCCTGCAAGGGGACCCCGTCCCGCCTCGTCCACACCAGCAATAAGATCATAGCCTGACTCGCGTATCTCGGCCTCGAGACGGTGCATTCCTGTCCCC
>CAYVIE010000017.1:0-19804 GCA_964451355.1 uncultured Desulfobacteraceae bacterium | reverse complement strand
TGGCATCCTGCTTCAGGCTACCCAGCGGCAGGTGTTTGAAAAAAAAGAGGGTATTTGAGAAAACTAGCGTTTCCTGCGGAGTTTTGCGCGGATGGTCTTTTCCTTGAGATTCCGCAGGTAATAAATACGAGATCTTCTTACCCTGCCTTTTTCGACAACTTCAATCTTGTCGATAACCGGTGAATGCAAGGGAAAAATCCTTTCAACTCCTATGCCATAGGAAACCTTTCTCACCGTGAATGTCGAATTTGTAAGGCCTTTACGTTTCTTGATGACAACACCCTTGAAGACCTGGACCCTTTCCTTGTCCCCTTCGCGAATCCTTACATAGACCTTCACGGTATCACCTGTAGAAAAATCCGGATGATCCATCCGGAGCTGTTCTTTTTCGATCTGTTTGATGGTGTCCATGGTATATTTTCCTTTATGCTTTCAGTTTGCTATCGAGCTATCATATACATTTATCACACACGATCATTGCGCCATATTCAGCCCCAGTTTTTCAAGATATCCTTCTTTAACGTTTGTTTCGGGTGCTATCCCATAGCAGATTCCATATGATCTTTGCAACTCTTTAAACACACGTCTGAAAAAAATTCGGCTATAATCAATTAATCTGTCGCACCAGCCTGTCGAGTATGACTGCGGCGGCACATCGCACAGAAAGATGATTATAATTGCCAGCCCCCTTTATTGGCTCAAGAATGAAATCAGCACCCCGCATAAATTCGTCTGTAAGCCCCCACCCAGTTCCAAGAGCTATGAGAAAAGCCCGTCCCGTATCCTCGGCCATCCGGGCAAGATCAGAAAAAGATATCCTCTTACTGCTATCAGCGGCACTTGTCGCCACAACAGCCAGGTCCCTGTAACCGTCTTTTTCTATCTCTTTTCTGAGACCGGACATATCCGGGACTATCTTTACCCGAAGCAAGGCTTCTTTCCTGTCCGGGTTGTATAGCGAACCTACGCCGGTGACCCAGTGTTCTATGATTTTTTCGGCAAGGCCCCGTTGATCCGAAAGCGGAGTGACTATAAAAAAACGCCTTACACCATAAGTGCAGGCAGCCCTGGCAATATCGTGGATATCCACCCCGGTTATCGCCGATGCAATGGTTTCACCGTCCTTGTTCTTCACCGGGTAGTGGATCAACCCTATGTATAGATTGTTGTGAAAGTATTCGGCCAATCCTCTTATACCAATCCTTTAATATTTCGAGTTCCTCCTGGTTCAAAATTCTCTTGCAAAGCAACTCCGGCCTTTTCAGGAGTGTCCGCACGAGGGACGATTCAAGGCGCCAAAGCCTTATGGCCTCATGATTGCCGGAGACAAGGGCATCGGGAACCTGATATCCTTCAAACTCCCTCGGCCGGGTATAGTGCGCGTGCTCAAGGAGGCCATCTGAAAATGTATCACTGCTTGCAGACTCACCAGAACCCAGTACACCAGGGATCAGGCGGCATACCGCGTCTATTATCACCATGGCGGCAAGCTCACCGCCGGTTAACACGAAATCGCCAATGGAGATTTCAGCGTCTACTCCAGCTTCCCATACACGTTCATCAATCCCCTCATATCTGCCGCAAACGAGAATCATGCCCGGTAGCCTTGCCAGCTCGCTTGCAAGCTCCTGGTTGAACTTGCGGCCCTGTGGTGAGAGCAGAAAAATGTTTGCACCGGGGTTTTCTTTTTTCGCAGCCCTGATAGCGCAGGCCAGCGGCTCTGGTTTCATGACCATGCCAGCTCCACCACCATAGGGGCGATCGTCTACTGTCCTGTGCCTGTCATTTGTAAATTCACGTATGTCAATGGCATCCAGATGAATTTTTGCCGATTCAATGGCGCGGCCCATTATGCCGTATGAGGCAAGAGACCGTATCATCTCGGGAAAAATAGAAAGAACGGTAAACCGCATATGTTCACCAGGAAATTCGAGACAAGAAACACAACAAACAATATAGCGGGTATATGCCTTGAGATAAGCCAGGACCTTACTATCCTTATGACTTTATGGAAGACAATCCCTCTGGAAGTGACAAGACTATTTTGCCGTCATCGAGGTCAACTTTTTTCACAACCGAGTCAATAGCAGGCACCAGTATTTCGTTGTCCTGGTTTTTAATAGCGAATACGTCGTTTGCTCCTGTCTCTATGATATAGGCAAGCTTGCCGAGAAATGCCCCGTCCTCTGTAAAAACACTAAGCCCTATCAGGTCACAATGATACCATTCCCCTTCCGGGAGATCCGGCAGCACTTCCCTCGGGACCTGGAGTTCCGCACCAACAAGCCCTTGGGCAGTATTTCGATCTTTGATTCCATCAAGCGCCAGCCTTACTATATTTTTATGAGGCTTTGCGCTTTTTATACGAAAAATGGTATCTGCGCCAGAGGCTGTTTTTGCATGAATGTCGTTCCCGGGTGCAAAAATCCCGCTCGATTCAGCGAATGAAAGGACCTTCACTTCCCCCCGGATACCGTGAGCCCCAACGATCTTACCAACGGTAACCATCCTGCCTTGAGTCATCATAAAAGCATGCACGTATCCCTTTGGGCAAACCGCCTGACATCGGCCCTCTCGATGATCAGTTACAATGTGTGGCTTGATCAGTCTTCCACGATCTCAAGCACTGTCCGTTTTTTGACCTTGGCCGATGCAGCGTTGAGTATCGTACGCATGGCACGGGCGGTCCGCCCCTGTTTGCCGATCACCTTGCCCAGATCCTCTTTTGCCACCTTGAGCTCCAGCACGGCTGTCTGATCTCCCTCAACCTCCGTGACCTTGACCTGGTCCGGGTTATCCACGAGCGCCTTAGCAATGTACGTGATCAGCTCTTTCATAGCTACCTCTCTCTCCTTGTCGGTTTCTGCTGGAATACGAATATCGAGCTCACAGAAACGGCGCAATGCCGGTATCAGGCTTTAATCATGCACTCTTTTCAACCTGTTTCAACAAGCTTCTGACCGTATCGGTGGGAATAGCCCCCTGGCTTCTCCAGTAATCGATACGTTCTTTTTTAATTTTCACTTCGTGGGGTTCCTTCATGGGATCATATGTCCCGACGATCTCCAAGAACCTTCCATCCCGTGGAAAACGTGAATCTGCAACAACAATACGGTAAAATGGTTTTTTCTTTGCACCGTAACGAGCCAGCCTGATCTTAACTGCCATAAAACTTCCTCTCTGTTTTAGAATTTCCACTACGAACTACGGATATTGACTTTTCGACCCTGAAATTCCTATATCATATTTTTGTTCAATACAGCAATCCAGAGATGAAACGCTTAAAACGGCATCATATTTTTGGGCAGCCCCCGCATGACACCGCCTTTATTGAACTTCTTGAGCATCTTTAAAACCTGATCATAATTTTTCAACAACCGGTTCACATCCTGGACCCTTGTCCCGCTCCCCCTGGCGATACGCCGCCTCCGGCTTCCATTTATAATGTGGTGATTTCGCCTTTCTGCAGGAGTCATTGAATTTATTATTGCCTCGATCCTGACAAGCTCCTTTTCGTCTATATCAACCTTTCTTGCCTGAATCATCTTGCTCACACCAGGGATCATCTTCATGATATCCGACAATGAGCCCATCTTCCTGACCATCGCCATCTGATCCCGAAAATCTTCAAGCGTAAATTCATTCTTGCGAAGTTTCTTTTCAAGCTCCGCGGCTTTTTTCTCGTCAACAGCTTCCTGGGCCTTCTCAATAAGGGTCAGGATATCTCCCATGCCGAGAATCCTTGAAGCCATTCTGTCAGGATGAAACGGCTCCAAGGCGTTAGCCTTTTCTCCGACTCCGCAAAACTTTATGGGCTTCCCTGTAACCGCCCTTATGGAAAGTGCGGCCCCACCACGAGCATCGCCGTCCATCTTGGTAAGGACCACACCGCCGATATCGAGAGCCTTGTCAAACGTCCCCGCGATATTAACAGCATCCTGCCCTGTCATAGCATCGGCGACAAGAAGTATATCAGACGGCAAGACAGCCTTTTTTATGGCCACAAGCTCATCCATCAACTCGTCATCTATATGCAGGCGGCCTGCAGTATCTATTATGACAACATCACAACCAAGTCCCGAAGCTCTGGTTCTCGCTTCCCTGCAAACGCCAACCGGGTCGGCTCCATCAGGGGTATCAAATACTGGTACCGAAAGCTCACCCCCTATCTTTTTCAACTGTTCAACTGCTGCGGGACGATAAACATCAGCAGGGACCAGGTATGGTTTTTTCCCTTGTTTCCGTAAAAAGAGCGCGATCTTTCCCGCGGTAGTGGTCTTGCCTGATCCTTGCAGCCCCACCAGCATTATACCAGCTGGCTTGGGACCGGAAAGGTTGAGGTCGGAATTCCTCTCCCCCATCAGGCGCACAAGTTCCTCGTTTACAATCTTGATAACCTGCTGGGCCGGGGTAAGGGAACTCATCACCTCCTGCCCGAGTGCCCGCGCGCGGACGCCCGCTATAAAATCCTTGACCACTTTGTAGTGGGTATCTGCCTCGAGCAAGGCAAGACGTACCTCCCTGAGGCCAGCCTCAATGTTCTTTTCAGTAAGACGACCGTGGCCCTTTAATTTCCTGAAAGCCGAATCGAGTTTCTGGCTTAAGTTTTCAAACATACTTTTTATTAATTCTTACATTTTAAATGGTTTTGATTTGCAAGCAGGTATTGTAATACATAACCGCGCATTGAAACACATTGAAAAAAGAACCTGTTGAAACTAATCAAAGGCTCCTGTAATGTCAAGATATATTAATCATCTTTACACAATTTCTCAATGGGAAATCCAATAAAATATTAATAGCACTTCAAGTCGTTCTGTCATATATTGCCCAATTCCTGAGAAAGAAATAAGGTTTTCAGTCTATGAATAAAATAAAAAGAAATATATACGACCTGGATCACGATGACCTGGCTTACTGGTTCCTGGATCACGGCATGCGAAGTTTCAGGGCAAAGCAGGTGATGCGCTGGCTCTATACCAGGCGGGCGAATGACTTCGGCGAAATGACCGACATCGCCAAACCAGTGCGCCGGCTCCTTGCTGAAAGCTTCGATTGCAAACTACCCGAGATACTGGATATGAAAACCGCATCCGACGGAACGCGCAAATTGCTCCTCGGGCTTTCAGATGGCCAGGCGGTAGAATCGGTGCTGATACCTGAACGCGATCACCATACTCTGTGCGTTTCAACACAGGTGGGGTGCGCCATGGGCTGCGCCTTTTGCATGACCGCAAAAAGCGGACTCGCCAGGAACCTCACGACCGCTGAAATCCTTGGCCAGGTCATCTGGGCTAAAAACAACACCCCCCTTACCCTGCCCCTGAAAAACCTCGTTTTCATGGGTATGGGCGAACCGCTTGCAAATTATACAAACCTGGTGCGGGCTATCCGGATCCTTTCAGACAGCGATGCAGGAATGCAGTTCGCCTCCAGGAGAATCACTGTATCAACGTCCGGAATCGTTCCGAAGATACTCGAGCTTGCCCGTGACACCAAGGTGCGCCTTGCGGTTTCGTTAAACGCCGTGGATGATAGAACCAGGTCCCAACTCATGCCTGTGAACACAACATATCCCATTGCAGATCTCTTGCGCGCATGCAAGGAATTCGCAAAAACAAGAAAAGACAGGATCACAGTGGAATACGTTCTCATCAAGGGGATAAACGATAGCAAAGCAGATGCGAAAGAGCTTGCACGGCTGGTTTCATGTTTTCCCGCCAAGATCAACCTGATCCCCTACAATCCACATGAAGGCTCGGACTTTGCACGGCCGGAAAACAAAAGGGTGGAAGAGTTCAGAAACATACTCCTTCAAAAAAACTTCACGGTGATAGTGCGATGGAGCAAAGGCGCCGACATTAAAGCGGCCTGCGGACAGCTAAGGGGTATGCTTTGCACCGGGACCGGCTGATCACGAATTCAACAGTCCCGCCCGCACCCCGCCATGAGCTGGTGCATCACAACAGGCAGCCAGCCACAGCGCCGGTCATGCAGGTGGCGATTGTTCCGGCGACGATGGAACGGAACCCCAGGGAAACTATCTCAGCCCTGCGGCCCGGGGCCATCTTGCTCAAACCGCCCAGCATGATTCCAAGGCTTCCAGGATTTGCAAAACCGCCCAGGGCATAAGACATTATTACCAGGCTTCTTTCCGAGAGAGTGCCGGCAGGAAGCCGGCTCATCTGCACATAGGCTATGAATTCGTTTATCACGGTCTTGGTACCGAGAAGAGCGCCTGCAGTATATGCCTCTTTCCAGGGGATTCCCATGAGCCAGGCGACAGGAGCCATGAGCCATCCTAGAATCCTTTCCAGACTCAATGGGCTTCCCCCTATCCCCGGAAATAACGCCAGAAACTGGTTTGCAAGGCTCACGATGGCGACCAGGACAATAATCATCGCAATGATACTCAGCAGCAGGTCCATCCCGGCCATAGTACCCTTTGCAAGGGCGTCCATTGCGCTGAAGGCGTCGTATGGCTTTTCCATCTTACCGGTCGTCACCGGTTCAGTCTCTGGTATCATAATCTTTGCCACCACGATCGAGGCTGGTGCGCTTATGATCGAAGCGGTTAATATATGCCCTATCACGCCTGGAATGATACGGTTCAAAATGCTTGCATAAAGGACCATGACGGTCCCTGCTATGGTCGCCATACCGCTTGTCATCAGCGTGAACAATTCACTTCTCGTCATCTTCTCTATGTAAGGTCTTACCAGGAGCGGCGCCTCCACCATGCCCACAAAAATATTGGCCGACACCGCAAGCCCTTCGGCCCCTCCAAGCCCCATACTCTTTTCCAGGAGAAAGGAAAAACCTTTTACAACCCTGGGAAGTACGTTCCAGTAAAAAAGAACTGCGGAAAGGGCCGATATGACGAGGACCAGGGGTAATGCCTGGAAAGCCAGGATAAAAAACGCCTGGCTGTTTGTTATGTCAAAGGGAGGAGAACCACCGCCAATATAGCCGAAAACAAATGATGTACCCTGGGTGGTGGCCGCCTGCAAGGCGAGTACCGCCCGGTTAAGGTTTTCAAACACCCCCGAAAAGAAAGGAAACTTGAGAAGCAAGGCAGCAAGTACGAACTGGCAGGTGATTCCAGCCACGACTATCCCGATGGGAAACATCCGACGGTTCTCGGAAAAAAGCCATGCCACAGCGCATAATACCACTATTCCGGCAATACTTCCTGGCATGTCATTCTTCCCCGCCGCCTTTAGAACCCTTGAAATCGCCGTGACGGCCGGCCCCCTTCTGGTACCGTTCAACACCGGCAAAGAACTCCGGGCTGCTTAATGAGCGCATCCCCCTTTCGAACTCATTGGCAAGAGCCTTGTCCATGGGAAGATTCCACTGCTCATAGGCGCTCATGCGGTCGTTTCTCATGCAATCCTGGGGGAAACGGCTTATCTCGGCAGCAATCCGCTCTGCCTCTGTCCGGGATTCACCGTCTTTCACCAGGCGGTTTGCAAGTCCCATATCAAAAGCCTCCCTTGCGTTAACAGGCCTGCCGGTCAGGATCATGTCCATTGCGCGGCTCATTCCTATGAGGCGCGGAAGCCTTATGGTTCCCCCGTCTATGAGCGGAACACCCCATCTTCTGCAAAACACGCCAAAAACAGCACTTTCTTCTACAACCCTGAGATCACACCAGACAGCGAGTTCCAGCCCTCCTGCAACTGCATAACCCGCGACCGCGGCTATCACAGGTTTTGAAAGCTGCATACGGGTTGGCCCAAGGGGCCCGTTTCCATCCGGTTCAACACGATGAACCCTTGACGGATCTGACATGGCCTTCAAGTCGGCACCTGCGCAGAAATTACCGTTGCTGCCCCACAAGACCGCAACGCGAGCATCCGGATCGTTTTCAAATCCTGCAAACGCATCCGCCAAAGCTGCCGCCGTGGGCCCGTCAATGGCGTTTCGCACCTCAGGGCGATCTATGATCACCGTATAAACAGGCCCTGATTTCTCAACGATTACCGGCATGATAGGTCCTTTCCATAATTTTTTTAATTTTAATAAAGCGTGATTCACAAATCCGGAGGAACATGTTTGCCGGGAAAGGGCGAGGCGTACTAAAAGTACGGCAAGCCGCTTTCCGGCGAAGCGCAACGCAGCAGACGGACTTTACCGTGAAAACTCCTCCATAGCCGTGGTGAAAAACAGCCTTGTTTTCATGCACGGGGGTTATTGCAGCTAATCATGAAAGTTTACGGAGCCGTCATGTTTGATGCGTTTTGCAATCACTCGGCCTTGTGGTAGCAGCGAACCTCCCGGCCGGCAACCGCGGCGGCGAGGCACCTGTTGCATGAGATGCATGATGCCTCATTCTGTCTTTCTTCTTTCAAGCACCTCGGCAAAAAAGGCTCTCTGATAAGAGGGCGTCCCAGGGAAACCATGTCGCACGCACCTGTCTCTATGGCATGCTCCATCTGGCTTTTTCTTCTCAACCCTCCCACCACAGAAATCAAGGCATCTCCAGACACCGATTCCTTGATACGCCGGGATGCAATCATATTATAGCCCTCTTCAAGATCGAACTTCCCTTTCATTGAACCGAGCATCAACCTTCCCACCGGCCTCTTCCACCAGGGGAGCGCCGCCACGAGATCATAGAGCGGAACATCGCCACGGCAAAGATTCATGAATGAAAAATATGCTGTTCCGCAGCTTACCTCTATGAGGTCCACACCTGATTGCGCAAACCACTTAGCATACCTGCAAGCGATATCAACGGTTATACCGGGCCTGGGCGTGAAATCATCGGCGTTCAGCTTTACGAGCAGAGGCATGCCGTCTGGCATCTCCTTTAATACAGCCGACATGATGTTCTTTGCGAACCTGAATCTTTTTTCATCCGAGCCTCCCCACGCATCCTTCCTTCGGTTGAAAAAGGGGGAAAGAAACTGGTTTATGAGGTATCCGTGGGCCGCATGAAGCTGTATCCCGTCGGCCCCTGCCGCCACCGCCCTTGCCGCGGCAGCAGCGAATCCTTCGATGACCGCGGCGATATCAGCCTCGCCCATCGACCTGGGACGGATAAAATATACAGGATCACGCACCGAAGAAGAGGGACCAAAGGGCCTTTGCCCGCACAATTCAGGGGTTGTCTGTCGGCCGGCGTGCGCGATCTGGAATACAACCTTTCCTCCTTCACGGTGCACCGCATCAACTAACTTCTTCAGGCCTGGTATCTTATCATCTTCATCTATTCCGGTCTGGTATGGCATGGCCTTACCTGATTTCATCACGTACATGTAGCCGGGAATCACAAGACCAGCACCTCCGCGGGCAAGGTTGCGGATACGTTTCACCAGGCGATCAGAAACTCTTCCGTCTTCTTCTGCCATTCCCTCGTATACTGCAGAGGCTATGATTCGGTTATCCAGAACAAGCCCGCCGATTGTTACAGGTGAAAACAATTTCGTCATGGTTTTTCTCCATTAACTTTTTTTCACTGCATTGCCGCCCGGTTACCCGGCAAACAAGCCAGTTGAGGCTCCGGTGGAAAACCTCGTTTTATCCACCTTGCCCTCTTTTGTGGCGCTGAATTTTTCATTAACTATTTTATGATAACATTTCAAGATGTTCCAAACCAGTCATGATCTTTTCGAGACGGCCGGCAACAATTTATTTCAAACTATCACCCCAGAATTGCACCATCATAAAAGTTTTGCCAGAAGGGAAAATATCAGGGCAAATGCAGCGTGGATCAACAACACGAAAAACAAAACAGGTATTATGGAGAAAAAGGCCCTGTAAAAAAGGCATGTAAAACATGGAACCCAGGACGTGGTGTCCTGCATTATCTGGGCGATAAAAAGCAGAAGCAAAAAAAGGACTCCCCCTGTTCCCGCGCTTTTCAGGTCGGCCTTGCTCAACCGCATTGCGCTTCCCAGAGAAAAAGCTAGGTATAAGAAAAGCCAGAACATCCATTGCCCTGGTGCGCCCTGCTCCAGCACTGCAGATATGTTTTTTATGAAATTAAGTACCGCTTGATCCGGCCTTGAATAAAACGAGGCGTCCCACGGGGGAAACAGCGAATCCTGCCCCAGCAGGGTTGCAAGCAGCCTTACAAGCAAGGCGCCGAGGAATATGGGAGCCGCCGCAATGAAAAGGTTGCCTGCCCTCTGGTACAAAGACGATGGATCGTACCTGTGTGATACAGATCCCAGTCTCTTTTCACCAGGGCCGGAGGGGAAAGAAAACAATCGTATCCTTTCTATCCTGTGGCCGAAGACAAGCGCCACGGCTGCGTGGCTCAACTCGTGCACGGCCGTTCCCAGCCATCCGAAAACAAGGAAATAACCCTTCACTCCCAGAAGCTTGCACGAAGACCTGGTCATGATTCCGCTTGCGACATGGATCAACAGAGGCAGAAGGATCACAGGAAACGTGTTAATAAAGATCCTGACTATAGCCTCCATCAAAATCTTTTCCATACCGCCGCCCGGAAGAATTTATCGTGAAAATGCAATATAATCCTCGTTACATACATAAGTATACCTGAATCCGTGAATACCTGACCGCGCGCCAGATGCGTGAAAGCATCAGATTATCAGATCCATATTAGTAGCCTACACGCGCCTGCAGGGTTTGACAACCAGAACTACCGTATGATACTAAAAAATATCAAGCGTTCGCTGGAATAAATACCGTTTATTTCATGATACATACAATTTGTATCGATACGGCCTGATCCATGCAACCGGGTACCTTCGGATAACGTTTCCTTGTTTTGACTTAGTTTTGACTCACAACCCCTTGCTCCAGGAGTATACCATGGTCCTTAGACTCTTGTTAGCCATGATCGCGAAAAAATTTGAAAAAGTTTCAGGAACAGATCCATTCCGCAGGTTTTCCATGGGTCACGATTGCAAAATCGTCATCCGGACCAAGGACGGCAAGGCTGGCAAGCGCTTTGTAATCAGGGATGGAAGATGCACTGTTGACGACCGGATAGGCGATTATGATGCTGCCATGATCTGGAAAGACGGGTGGACCGGATTCATAGCAATGCTTAAAGGGGATGACGGTATACGGAAAGCCATGGCTGACCACGTCGTAAGCATCGACGGTAATATTCACGACTTTACCTGGTTCGGCGCTGCGCTGAAATTCGTCATGGAGTCATAAAAACGTGCAGGCAACCCCGTTCCAGCAGTTCCACTGGAAAATATATTCACGGCCGGTCCGGCCATGCAGCGCAATAAAAAACCACAAATAAAAGATTCCACACCAAAGGAGGCCACATGGGTTACTGGACCAAGGAATACCTGATGAGGACTTTCGGCGGGCCACTGGTTCAGGCACAAACCATAAAGGACCTGATGAAACCATTTTTCGTCCCACGAATTTTTTCCGGTCTCAATCTTTTTTTAACAGAACCCCAGATCCTTCCGGATGCTATCGACCTCATCGCCAGAGAGACAAGAAACAAGAGGGCTTTCATAGTAACCGACGACTATGCGGTAAGGTTCGCAGATAAAGTTAAAACACCATTTATCAAACGTCATGGAATCAAGTTCAAAATCTGGGACGGCGCCAAGCCGGATGCTCCCATTGATGAGGTGAGAGATTGCGCCAGGCAGATGTCTGCATTCAAGCCGGACCTGATCTTCGCCATAGGAGGAGGCTCGTCCATGGATACGGCCAAGGCGGCCTGGCTTCTCTACGAGCATCCCCACGTAGACCTCGAGTCTTTGAGTCCCCTGGTTCCGCTTTCACTCCGTAACAAGGCCAAGCTGATAGCGGTTCCCACCACTAGTGGAACCGGCTCCGAGGTTTCCGGCATTGCGGTCGTTTCCTACCCCGAGGGAGTCAAGCTTCCACTGGCCGGAGCATTGCCTGAATTCGTGCCTGATTACGCCATGCTCGACCCGACATTCACAAGCGCAATGCCCAAGGAGCTGACGGCCGGGACCGGCGCGGACGCGCTTGCCCATGCCATAGACGCGTTCATGACGCCCACTGCAGACGAGATGAACCGCGCCATAGCTGTTGCCACAATCAAGATGATCTTTGAATGGCTGCCCCGGGCATATGAGGATGGCACGGACCTGATGGCGCGAATGAAAATGCAATATGCAGCCACAATGGCCGGTATTGTTCTTTGCAATGCTGGCTCTGGTATTTCCCACGCCATGGGACATACCATTGGAGGACTTTTTCACCAACACCACGGCAGAATGGTATTGCTGTTCGTGCCCTACGAGCTACAGGCCTATTCTATCGCGACCGACAGGCACGTGGAACTCTGCGATGCTTTGGGACTGCCAGCAGAAAAATCCGCCGAAAAATGCCTTGCAAACCTCATTGAAAAAATCAACGAGCTGCAAAGACGCCTGAATCTGCCTGTCTCACTGGCGGATGCAGGGATAACGAGCCAGATGCTGGCCGAAAAAATGGATTTTATCCTTGACCATACACCCACAGACCCTGCCTGCTACTTCGGCTGGTATGATCTGACAAGGGAGCAGTTCGCTGATATTTTTGAAAAAGCTGCCGGGGGGAAACTTCTCGACCTCAATTCTGCGCCATGGAGGTAAACCATGCTATACGGCTATCATGGGAAAATTCTGGAAATCGATCTTTCAGAACAAAAAACAGAAACAAGTAAAATCGACGAAAAAGAGGCCGCCCTTTTCATAGGGGGAGCCACGCTTGGAGCATCTAGGCTACTTCGTTATCTCAAGGCAATCGGTGAACCGGATGATCCGCAAAATCCACTCATGTTCATAACAGGACCACTAACTGGCAGCAAGATTCCCATGGTCAGCAGAGCCTCTGTATGCGGGATCTCTCCACAAACAGGCATATGGGGCGAGTCAACAACCGGGGGACGCTTTCCCGCGGCTCTCAAAGGAACAGGATTTGACGGTCTTGTCATCACAGGCAAGGCTGAAAAACCAGTATACCTCGTGGTGACCGAACAGGGCGCCGAAATAAAGGATGCTTCACATCTCTGGGGCAAAGACATTTACGAAACACAGGCTGCCATTCGCAAGGAGGTGCAGGGGAAGGCTGTGGTTGCATGCATCGGCAAGGGCGGAGAAAACAGGGTGGCCTACGCATGCATCATGAATGACGAAGGCCGTGCAGCGGGCAGGTGCGGACTTGGCGCTCTCATGGGCGCAAAGAATCTGAAAGCGGTTGTTGTATCGGGAGACAAGAACGCTCCATTGGCATCCCCCGGCAGGCTCGACAAGCTTGTCTCGGAGGCCCGTGATGCAGTCAACAACTTCCTGAACAAAAACGCCTTTGCTCTGTACGGGACAAACTTTTACATGGACCTTGGAATGAGAATCGGTGATGTTCCGGCAAAATATTACCAGAAAAGCGTATTCCCGGCATCAAAGGTTCATGGACCGGCGTTCAGGACAAGATACACCATGGGGCGGTATGCCTGCAAGGGATGCCTCATAGGATGCGGAAGGGTAATAAAGGGATACGGACCTGACAAGACACGGGTTGACGGCCCTGAATACGAAACCGTAGCCGCCTTCGGTCCCCTTTGCATGAACTTTGATCCCGATTCGATCGTGGAAGCGAATCACTTGTGCAATCTCCATGGTATAGACACAATATCTGCCGGTGTGTCCATAGCGTTTGCCATGCACCTTTTTGAAAAAGGGATTATCGACAAAGAAAAAACCGGGATCGAAATCAGGTTCGGAGACAGCAGGGCCATTGTCCGATTGGTTGAAATGATCATAAACCAGGAAGGTTTCGGCGAAATTCTTGCCCAGGGAACGAAAAGAATGGCTGAAATCCTTGGTGTTGATCCCGGACAGGCAGCCAATGTAAAGGGCCTTGAGATCCCCATGCACGATCCGCGGGCTTACCAGGGTGCTGCCCTGGCGTACGGTGGTGGGCCTAGGGGTCCGTGCCACCTCAAGGGTAGCTTCTACAACTATGATGTCCCGGGAATAGAATCCGCGGCTGAAGTAGGGATAACCTTTACCGACAAAAACGACCCATCCCGGAAAGGCGCTTTCACGGCAAAAACCCTCAGCTTCTGTGAGATTTTCAACGCCTTGCTGCTCTGCCAGTTCTCGCCCATCCCCGCATCCCTGATAGCCAAGATCCTTTCGGCCATAACAGGCAGAACGTGGAAAGCGACCGACCTGCTTGTTTTTGGAGAGCGCTCTTTTCAGTTGAAAAGGGCTGTAAACTGCCTGAGAGGTATAACAGCCAAGGATGACAACCTCCCGGAGATAGCCTCAAAGCCATTAACGGAGGGAGCAACTGCAGGAATCCGCCCGGACCTGGAAACCATGAAGAACGAATTCTATGAAGTGATGGACTGGGACAATGAGACAGGAAGACCTTCTAGAAGGCGACTTGAGTCACTCGGGCTGAAACAAGCAGCGGACATGCTCTACGGATAAAGATGTAACGTATGGCCGGCCCTTTAAAGGAGGGGCCGGCCATACAAAGCGTTACTATGGGCAAAGAGGCCCCGGGGATCACTCCACGAAATCGTTGTACGCCTCCTCAAGGCTCATGGTAACGGTCACACCACCCACAGTGACCTTCACAGTCTGGTTGTCACATGTCGTCTCGCTGAAATCAAAGGTGATGGTGCCATTCAGCAAGATGGTTCCCGCTACGGGTATCCCGCAGTTCGCATCCAGGATCACATCCGTTAAAACCATGTCATAAACTTCACCATCCCAGGTTATCTTGAGATTGCCGTTATACTTCCAGCCCTGGTCAACCGCCTCCACATGGAGATTATCGGCTTCGGCCTCTATGTGTTCCCCGGTCTCAGGGTCGGTATACGACATGGTCGCATTGATATCAGCAGAGATAAACGTGTAATCCATAATATTATACCTGCTTATGATGGTGCCATTCAGCTGGTTTCCGCAAAGATTGAGGTCTGTTGCCTCGAGTGTCTGCACAAGCATATCACCATCGACCTCGAGAGTAAGGGTGGCATCTCCGTCAATGGTACAGTCAGGCATTTGCAGATTATCGAATTCCACGGTCAAAACGACCTTACCGTCGCTGTATTCCGGGGTTATAACTATGGTTCCTGTGGTGGCGTTGCAGCAGTCGGCCTCCCCCGTGAGGCTGATAGTAAATGTATTCCCCTCCCGGGTCATTGTGGCGCATATCTTGCTCTCAAGATCATTAATCTTAGCCAGGAGATCCAAAAGGCTGGTTGCGTCCAGCACCGTGTCCAGTTCAAGACATTCGATCAATTCTGAAAGAGCCTGGGCGCCTTCCACCATCTCCATGGTATCCACCATGGTCTCGGACGCCTGGTTGATCATCTCCTCCACAGCCTTGTTATCCATGGTGTCTATACAATCCGGGATACCATCGGAATCGGAATCTGTCTCGGGATTGCCGCAGCCGCAGTCCCCGGGATCAATCTTGTCAGGATCATCAGGGCAGCCATCCACACAGTCAGGTGTTCCGTCTGAATCCGTATCTGTGGCGTCTTCTGCCACCCCGCATCCGCAAATACCGGGAGCCGTCTTAGCCGGATCGTCAGGGCAGCCGTCTATGTTATCGGGTGTGCCGTCACCATCCCTGTCCCCTGCCCTGATACCTGTAACAACCTGAAGTATATAGATCGCATCGCTGATATCGAGTTTATCGTTTCCATTGAAATCCCCGGAAGTTTCAGCGTGTAAGAATACAGGGGAAACGAACAGAGAAATTAGAAAACATAGCAAAAAAAACAAACAAATACGTTTCATGGCACCTTCCCTCCTGTTTTGCTACCCAAGACGGTTATCCCGCTGCACGACATTAAACAGTATTCCGGCGTGAAAGTGCAGCCCGGGAAACTATAGAAACAATGGAGGCACAAATTGCTCCATCCAAGCTCAGACCATAAACATGCGGGATAGAATAATAGAAAATTTTTCGCATGCTGTTTTCAGATGCAGGGGTGATTTAAAACTTCAAAGTTTGTGAGTTCATCACTCACGATTTCATGATAATGACATGTAACCAAAGACAATTCTTGCGGGCGGCACCCGTAAAAACAAAACTGATGAAAGCAGCTTTCAAACAGCTCAGAATACATTTACAAGTAAAAAACAAACAAAAAACCGCGCCTGAGTCAACAAGAAACATAGACGAATGTGCATGAAACTATCCAGACATCTATTTTTTCATCCAGGCGTCTTTTCGATGTAATATGTATACACGAAATGCAGGCTTACAGATCATGAAACAGGTTTACCGATTTTTTTCATGACATTGCCTGTTTTCCGGGGCATTAAAACCTACCAATCAAGCTCTCTTGCTGTAACTCCGAAGGCCTCGTCCGCCATGGATACAGCCATGTCGATATCCTCATCGGTATGGGCAGCGCAGATGAACCAGTTGTGATGAGGATGTAAAAATATACCCCGGCCGATCATTTCCCTGCAGAAAACCTGCATGTGGTACAAATCCGGATCGTTGTCAAACGTCATATAAGGAAGAGCAGGCGGGCCGGATATTGTTACCTTGTAACCGTGCCTGGCCGCGGTATCCTGCAACCCCTTGGCCAGGCGTTCACCCAGAGACCGCATCCTGGCTATGGCGTCTGTCGATTCGATTATCTCGAGAGTCTTCATGGCTGCTGCCATGGGAGGAGTCGAAAACCAGTATGTTCCCGCAAAAAATACAGCTTCCGACGCCTCCCTCAAAAAATTCCTGCCAACAGCGGTCGAGATGGGGTGCCCGTTTGCCATTGCCTTTGAAAAGCATATCATATCCGGCCGAATACCGAAAAAATGATGGCTTCCCCTGATATCCAGACGAAAACCGGCCCTGATATCATCAACTATCAATACTATACCTTCGCGGTCACATATCTTTCTTATACGGTCTATGAAAACCGGGGACGGCATCTGCTGTTCTGTGTAAGTCGGATGATGATACGGAGTGATCACAAGGGCGGCGATCTGGTTCTTATGGGTGGACACCAGGCTCTCCATCTCTCCTGCATTGTTCCAGGTCATCTTCAAGACCAGGTTCCGTTCTTCGGGTAAAACGCCACCCGGATACGCGCTACACCAAGCATCCGTGCCGTGGTACGCCCCTTTTATCATTATTATCTTTTTCCTGCCCGTATATTCCCTGGCCACCCTTATAACCCAAGTAGTCACATCGGAACCGTTCTTGGCGAATACTGCCCAATCAGCAATATCGATCTTTTCAGTGAGATATTCGGCAAGCTCGACCATTATACTGCCTGGATGGTTGAAGCATATCCCTTTTCGGGCCTCATCCTGCACTGCTTTTTCGATCTCGGGATGATTGTGCCCCAGGATCACCGGTCCGTAACCGCACAGGAAATCAATGTAACGGTTCCCATCGACATCCCAGAAATGAGCCCCTTTTGCCTTTGCGGCAAAATAAGGCGATGCGCCGGGAATCACAAAGGCAGGGTTCTGGTGGCCGTAGATACCTTCCGGGATCACTTGAGCAGCCCGTTGATACAACTCCAGCGATTTATCGTACTTGTACGAAATCGATGAATCCTGCGCCATGGTTATGATCTCCCGAATCTTGATTTTCCCTGGTGAACCCCACGCAACAAGCCGGAAACCGGCCGGCATGCTTCCTTACAATATTTCGGGATTTCAGAAATCATGGGAGTTCACCAGCCGTCCAAAACGATACATGAAGATACCAGCCTTGTCTATCAAGGCAAGGTTCCCAGCGATTCTGATCTCCCTTGCCATACAGACCGCACAGACCACGTTTAATTCGGCATCGATAAGCCTCCTTGCAGCATCTACGCCAATTATCTCCATTACCGCATTAGGCCGTGCTTCCGGCTTGCCCATGGCCGCATGAAACCTGTGCGAACCCATACCGGAACTTCTTGAAAAAAAGCCCGAAGGACCGCCTGGCAAAACCCTTATGAGGAGGGTACCGTCAGGGGTCTCCCGGGCGGAGCTTTCCATGTCAGGGTCATGCTGCGCCACAACCGCCATGCCGCATAGCAACGCATGAAGGCCCAGGCGCACCCTCTTCCCGACCGTCTCTGGATCATCTGCATGCTTTGCTTCACCTTCCATGAAATACTCCAGGCGCTTTGACAAGATACCGAACCGTTTCAGCAGAAAAGGCAAACGGGTAAAACCCTTAAGAATAATGGGCATGACGTTTTCCCCAGCAAACATCCGGTTGAACCATTGGGCAGAAGGGAAAAAAAGTCTCACGTCGCAACGGCTGCTCTTTCCCTGGAAGTAGCGGATCCTCCCGTCCTTGATAACGAGATATGCGCAAGGACCTTTCCAGATCTCGAATTGTAATATAAGATCCTGTTTGGAAATCGCCTCGCCAGATACAGGATCAAGCTCGGAGATGTCTTCCATGAGCGGCATAATACCGTGAAGATACAGACGTGCTTTCAAGAGGGGATCCATTGTTCTCTCTCCTGGTCTTTATGCGGTCAAAACCGGCGGACAGACAAAAAACCTTCGTCACGCGAGGACCCGCCTGGAGAATCTTTTTGCCAGCCTTTTCTTCAGGATGAGGCGGTTTACGTAACCTGCAAGGAATCCACCTGGTTCCAGCGGCTTTCGGCCTGAAAAAGATTCATAGATTATATCCGCCAGGTGAACGGCCGGGGTTACAGCGCCTAAGTTCGAAGCACATCCGGCACAATAAGTAAGTATCGGTTTTTCACCGGCATGTTCCAGGCGCGCGGCCCTCCATTTCATGCCTGTTTCAGGGTATGCCACTATTACTCCGCCGCCTTCTCCGCAGCAAAGGGTTTTATTCCTGCTTAAAACAGGTTCGGAAATCACAGCGCCGCATTTTTCAGCAATGGTCCGGACAGCATCTTGAATCGTCGAATTTTTCCTTACAACACACGGGTCATGTACAAGGAAGCAGGTATCGCCCTCTTTTTTTCGCACAAAATCAAAATCCCTGCAAGAAAGTGCTTCCCAGACGGTAAGTGTTTCTATGGGGCTCAGGTATTCGGAAAAGATTTGATAACAGCTCGGGCATGCCGTGTATACCCGACTGATCGCGGATTCGAGCAATCTTTTTTTCAAGGGAGCAAAACCCTCCCTGAAAGGTCCCGACCTTCCCAGGTCGTGGGAGGGTTTCATGCAGCAAGACAACACGATACCGGTTTCAGGATCCAATTTGCAAAGCAATTCATAGAGCAGCAACACCTGGGCGGGGCGTGTGCCGGGAAGCGAGCAGCCCGGAAAAAAAACAGAGCGCGCCTTCAAAGGTATTGCAAAAAGGGAAAGCAGCTTTCCACGGCCCCATCTTTCATAACCTAGCAGGGACCGGTAAGTTTTGTAAGAAAAAGAGCCGAAATCAACGGCATATCTGCGCAACGTATAAAAAAGATCTACCGTCGAGACACCATGCGGACAAATCTCGTCGCACAACCCGCACAAGGTGCACGCATAAGCGATGCCAAAAGTTTCAGGCCGTTTTACATCGATACCTGCCGCTATTGCAAGGGGAGTCCCGAACTCCGACAAAAAGGGACAAAGCCGTACACAGGCTCTGCATTCATTGCAACGGGCAACGACTTTTGCAACAACATCAGACAGTTGGTTATCAATGGACATGGCCTGGCAAAAAACGCTATTATTTCGATGAATTCAAGCAAAAAACCCACTTGCAAGCATCCACACCTGATGCAATAAACTATCACCTTGCTGATCTTTCCAGGAAAGGGTATCAGGGTCATTATTAATGGACTCGTAAAAAATCGAACTTTTACCATGAAAACACCTCCGAGACCGGGGAGCTTGTCAGGGGTGGTTATTATATTGAATCGCGCAATGCAATGTATTCCTTTTAGAATTAC
>CAYVIE010000016.1:0-27032 GCA_964451355.1 uncultured Desulfobacteraceae bacterium | reverse complement strand
GCTTGCCACAAGACACGACCTCGACGCCATGTACGCTCAACTCCAGGAGCTCCTCGTCAGGATACACTTCCTGCAAAAAGACAACCCGGAGCACTGGATGGGAAGGCTCAGAAGTTTTTTTTCCCGCCTTCCGTTGCGCGCAAGAGAAGTAACCGTAATAAGGGGAATATGCAGACAGATGAACTGGTATGCAAAAAAATGCTACCTTGACGGTAAGGCCGGCCTTCCACCTGATCCTGAATTGGGCATCGGCGAAAACCTTTCCGGCCGGCAAAAAGAACCATGAATCCCAAAAAACCGGAGGTCGCCATGAAGGATTCCGCCATAGAAAGACTGACCTACGCCCACTTCCCGCCTACTGTCTGCTACCGTTTCGAATTTGAGGCAGACAAGTGCACTCACTGCCGTACCTGCGTGATGACTTGCCCGACATCTTGCCTGCAATGGAATGAAAAGGAGAAGGTTCCGTATGCTACCGGCCTGGGCAGGCTTGGGCTTGCCTGCATCGGATGCAACAACTGCGAAGCTGTATGCCCAGCCGGAGCCATAAGGATGCGTGGTGAATACCGGGTGTTGCAAGGCCGTTACAAGACCCCTGAAGAACGCTACGGCGACATGACCCCGCCTGATCCGTTCAAAGATCCTCACGGTCCCAAGCCATTCGAGGAGATTGAACACAGGCTGACCGAGACCGAACGCCTGATCTACCGGAGAAGAAGTGTTAGGCTTTATAAGAACAAGCCTGTGGAAAAGGAGTTGATATATCGGATACTCGAGGCAGGAAGGTTTGCTCCTTCGGCTGGAAACGGCCAGCCGGTGAAAATCATCGTTTCAACCGACAAGGAGCTTAACCGCAAGGTCGACCAGGCATCGGCAAAGGTCCTTGAAATGATAGAAAAACTCTATGCAGGTGAAAGCTGGTGGAGAAGGCTCGTAGTAACCCTGATGAGCTGGATCAACCCGAGCAAGTGGGACCAGAGGCCCATTGCGGCAATGGCTAAAGTACGGCAGACAGGCGGAGTGATAACCTTTGATGCCCCGGTTATTTTCCACGTGTTGAAAGACAAGCGGGGCATAAGCCATCCGGATATAGACGCAGCCCTGGCCGCTCACAACATGGTGCTGTGCGCGGAATCGTTGGGGCTGGGCTCCTGTTATATCGGCTTTATCGCCAGTACCGCCCCGTATGCTCCGGAAATAAAAAAACTGCTAAACATAAAATACCCCTGGGAACTTGTCACAAGCATATGCGTGGGATACCCCAAGGTAAAGTACAACCGCCCGGTAGCTCGAGGTCCCATGCCTGTGGAATGGATCGGAGAAGCCTGAAAGGAATTCCATGGGCATGAATCCGTGGCAGAAAATATAATGGTATAAAAATACCAACGGCCCCACCGGATTACCCGGCAGGGCCGTTGGCACGGATAGGAATAGATAAGGGAGGTTTAAAAAACCAAGTGTTTTTTTAATAAGCAATAACCATGCCACACCCGGCCGGAAAACAAAAAAAATCATTTCCACCGCGGCCTGATCCCGTATTTCTTCATCCAGTTCCATACCGTAACCCTTGATACTCCAAGGATTCTTGCTGCACGGCTCTGGTTGCCCCCTGCTTCTTCGAGGGCCGCGATAAGCTTCTCTTTTTTGACCGCATCAGAATCAAAAATTTCAGCATCTTCGATTCCTCCCGGTAAAAAGGCGCACGATGACGCTGTCACCTCCGGCGGGAGATGAGACGGCTCTATTCGGGCGCTGTCACAGGTTACAAAGGCATATTCAAGAGCACTTTTCAGTTCCCTCACGTTTCCGGGCCATGGATAATTCATCAATGCAGCCATTGCACTGGAGCTTATGGACTCTATGGGCTTGTCGTACTTCAGCCTGATCGTCCTGAAAAATGTTTCCGCCAACAAGGGAATATCCTCCTTTCTTTCCCTGAGCGGAGGGACGTATACAGGGATGACGTTTATCCTGTAGTAGAGATCCTGCCTGAATTCCCCCTTTTTCACGAGCTCCTTCAGGTTCTTGTTGGTTGCGGAAATTATCCTTACATCTATTCTTACCGGCCTGTTGTCACCCACCCTTTCTATGACCTTCTCCTCCAGAACCCGCAACAGCTTCACCTGCGTTGAAAGTGGCAGGTCGCCGACTTCATCGAGGAATATATCACCGCCCTGGGCGGCCTCGAACCTGCCCTTCCTGTTCTGGATCGCGCCGGTAAACGCGCCCTTGACATGACCGAACAGCTCGCTCTCCAGCAACGATTCATTCAAGGCGGCACAGTTCACCTTGACGAACGGGCCGTTTTTACGCGGTCCGGCCTTGTGTATGGCTTCGGCTATCAATTCCTTGCCCGTTCCCGACTCGCCGAGTATGATGACAGGCGCATCTGATTGCGCTGCATTGGAGATAAGATCGTATACCCTTTTCATCAATGGTGATGTTCCTATGATGCCCATGAAACCGTCTTTTACATGCAATCTTCTTTTGAACTCTTCGATCTGGTTCTCCTTTTTGACCAGCTCGGATATATCGGTCAATGTCTCCACCGCCCCTATCACATCACCATCACCGTCATAAAAAAGAGAAGCATTCTTTATGATGTCAAGATGCTGTCCATCTGCCCTCGTAATCACCCCCCTGCACATCCGTTCCTTACCTGTCCTGAAAAGGGCACACCAATGCTCTCCCCTTTTTTCCCGCGCGATCCTGCAGGTGTTGCATCTTATAATTGTACACGGCTCGCCGATAACCTGGGAACGGGGAAAGCCGGTTATCCTTTCAAAAGCCCTGTTTACGGAAACTATGGTGCCTCCCTTGTCAACGATCATGATACCGTCAAGTACAGTATCAACAACTGTCTTCCAGTACTCTGAAATCATCTGTTCAAACATGTTAATCACTCCTATAAAAATTTAACAATTGTTAATAACATATTAACAAATCGATTTCAAAAAGTTTACTGTAAAAGAACTTAACCGGGCAGATGTGGAATCGTAAGCCCAGGATTTAACCCTCGTGCGTGCCTGCGGCTTGATCCTCGTATACCCAAAAAGGGCGGAAAAAAGTTCAGACATGGGCGCCCGGCTGGTTGAGGCACGTATCAGGCATATTTTTTGCAGAATACCTGAAACCAGATCAGTGAAAATAACCTGCGCAAATAAAAAGATATCCACATTCACAGCCGCATTGAAAACTTATCCATATTAATGCAGGAGTGTCGTGATGTCCAAAGCTAGCACGGTGCTGATTTACGGGACAAACCTGAGCGGTTACAGGCTGGCATATGCCCTGGGCAAGATGGGCTACAAGACTGTCATGCTAAACAGGGGGCCATATGTAGATGCTTTCAAAAACCAGGCGCTTTCCCAGCTTCCCTTCGATCTTTGCTGGGCCTGCGCATATGCGCCCCAAAGGATGTTCGTGGGCCTCGGCACCATGCAGGTATTTTACAATGCCGAGCTTGTCGGGCTGACCGGCAGTGCCGGCAATTTCAGGGCAAGGATAAAAAAAAGGGATCAATACGTAAACAACTTCATATGCACCGAGTGCGACAAATGCATTGAAGCATGCCCTGTTGAAGTAAAAGAGAATGGAAAAATCCAAAAAGCCATTCATGTGGAGACGAAGATATTCTGGGAAAACATCTACCTGATAGACCCGGAAAAATGCACAGGCTGCGGTGAATGTGAAAAAGCATGTCCCACCGGGGCCCTGAAGATCGACAGGCCGGTGGAAGAAATGGAGATAGAAGTCGGAGCAGTGGTCCTGGCGCCTGAATTCGATGAGCCCGGTACCGGGGACCTGGAACCTTTCGGCTGGGGCACTATACCTAATGTTGTGAAAAGTTCCGATATCGCAAGGGCTTCCCTTTTCACCAACTTCACCATCGACTCATTTTTGCGTCCCACTGACGGAAAGCTGCCAGGCTCTGTCGCCGTAGTGGTCACGCCCCAGTTCAACAGGCCGGGGGTTGAATACGAAAACTTCAATTCCTGCGCCCAGGCCATATACCGGGCAAACAAGATAAAGGAGCTGCATCCGGAAATAGAAGTAACCCTTTTCTGCCGCCATTATAAATGCTTCGGCAAAGGGCATTGCAGAATGTATGAAAGGGCGAAAAAGAACGGTGTGGAGGTTATAAGGACGGACCGGCTCCGGGTTGACGCGGCAGACGGCGAAAGGAACCTTGTATCTTACAGCCAGGGCAGAACCGGCAAAGAAAAGATCGTTGATATGACGATACTTGTCACGGGCCAGAGACCGCCTTCAACCCTGAAGCACCTTGCTGGAATCTGCGGCATCGAGGCCGAAGAACACGGCTTTGCAAGGATCCAGCCGTTTACGTGCGCAAAGACGAACATAGAGGGAATCTTTGCTGTAGGTGAATTCACTGCTCCAAAAGGGAACCCGGAAACCATCTGGGAGGGTTACGGCCCCATAAAAGAGGTACTTTCATGCCTGGGGGAAAAAAATTTCTCGAAAACACCCCCTCCCCCCTTGAGGGATGTATCGCGCGAACAACCAAGAATCGGCGTCTTTGTCTGCAGTTGCTTTGATACCTTTTCAAAAAAGCTGGACCTTGGCGCCCTGGTTGAACGAATAAAGATGTTCCCCCATGTTTCGCACGCAGAAATCATTCAAGGATGCTGCACCCCGGAAACAATCCAACAGACCGCCGCGAGGATAAGGGAATCCGGTGTAAACAGGGTTGTGCTTGCCGTATGCACACCCACGCAGAAACTGATGAAATTCAGGAAAACCGTCATGCTTGCCGGTCTCAATCCTTTGCTAAGCGATTTCTTGCGCCTGAGGGAGGATGTGATGCAGGTCCACACGGATCCTGCAAAAATGCAGGACAAGGCTGCAGCCATGATCTACGCCGCCTGTGCTAAACTCAAAACAGCCCAGGCCAGGCCCGCGCCCACACACGCCATAGGCGGATCAGTTCTCGTGCTCGGCGGCGGGCCTGCGGGTCTTGAGGCTGCGAAGTATCTCAGCGAGGCGGGACACCAAGTGCATCTTGTTGAAAAAGACGAAACCTTAGGCGGGCACGCGAAAATCATATCCAGGGATCTTGAGGGAAACGATATCCATAACCATGTAAATGAACTCATCCGGCATGCAAACGAGAACCAAAACATAACTGTTCATACCAGCGCCACGATCATCGATGTTTCAGGTTATGCCGGCAATTTCAATGTAAGGCTCAAGACAAAGGATACCGAGTTAAACATAAATCCAGCCATTGTCATCATAGCCACGGGTGCCCTGGAGGCAAAACCAGGGATTTATGGATATGGTTCTGACAAGAGGATAATGACCCAGCTGGAGCTGGAAGCACAAATCGCCGCAGGGAGTATCAAAGGCAAACGCATAGTTATGATTCAGTGCGCAGGCACAAGAAACCCCCAAAAACCTTACTGTTCCAGGGTTTGCTGTTCTGCCGCCATCAAGAACGCCATCACGGCCAGGAGCCTGGATTGCGAGGTCTCCATACTTTACAGGGACCTGAACACCTATGGGTTCAAGCAAGACTACGCCGTGGTCGCAGAACAGGAAGGGATCGATTTCATACGGTTCGATGAAGAAAAATATCCCAGGATCGATACTTCCGGCCAAAAGCTTCGCATAGAGGTAAGCGGTTTTGCAGGCGGCGAGGAAAAAGTGCTGGAACCAGATCTGGTTGTGCTGAGCACGGGCATGGATCCCAACATAGAGACCAACAAAAAGATAGCCGGGTTCTTCGGCCTGAAGTTAGACGACGACGGTTTCTTTGACGTGGAATCGTGTGCATGTCCATACGAGGATGCTGCAAAGCGGATAATGAAACCTTTCGAGCTGTCGTCAAACGGCGTCTTTGTCGTTGGAACCGCCCATTCCCCGCGATCAATGCTGGAATCGATGCTCATGGCCAGGCAGGCTGCGGGCAAGGCCATGGTCGTCCTGTCTGCAAGCCGGATGCCGCCCCCGAACATGATGTACGTATCTGAAGTCAATGAAGCCAAATGCACGGGATGCGGAATCTGCGTGGAGGTATGCCCTTACAACGCCAGGGCCATCGATCCCGTGAAAAAGGTGGCAATGGTGCGGCCGTTTCTGTGCGACTCGTGCGGTACATGCGTTGTTGCATGCCCCAGCAGCGCTGCATACCTGAGGGACCAGAACGAGGACCAGGTAATAAGGAGCATTGATGCGCTGCTAGCCATGTAGCAAGGATCGTACTATTTATTCCAGCCGCTTTTTACGAGATCATCATGACATGGAAACATCAGCAAGGAGAACAAAATGGCTTCTGAAATAGATTTCTCACCGAAAATCATCTACGGCCTTTGCAGCTGGTGCGGCACGGGAGGTTCAGAGACCGCCGGGGCCCTGCACCTTCGCTACCCTGAAAACATCCGTCCTTTCAGGGTGCCCTGCACCGGCGCAATAGATCCGGTTTATATCCTTCGGGGATTGATAGAGGGTGCAGACGGTTTTGTCATAAGCGGGTGTCACCCGGGAGACTGCCATTTCGATTCGGGCAATTACCGGGCAAGAAGGAGGATCGCTGTGTTGAAGACCATCATGGAGACCTTCGGCCTGGAGCCGGAAAGGATATGGCTCAGGTGGGTAGGCCATGGCGAAGGAAAACGTTTTGCCGATACGGCAAAGGAATTCAACGACCACATAACCCGGCTGGGCAAAAATCCCATAAGCATGAGAAAGGATACATGATCAACGCCTCCGGCGCATGGATGAAAAATGGTTGCCTTGAAAAAAACTTGGTTTTTAAGCGCCTGCACCTGATTGATGCCTTTCATGAAAATTCACTGATTCTGATGAAACACCAGGCGAGGTGAAAATGAGCAATGGAACCTGGGTCGATGGACCCGTGAATTCCGGAATAAAAAAATTCCTGAATGAAATTCTAGCAAAAGGCCGCGTGGATGCTGTCCTTGCTCCCGCAAAAAACAAGAACAAGGACTCATATGCATGGTTCCTTTTCAGGGATGAACTGATTGATGAGGCAGATCCCATCCCCCCTGTCATGCCGGTACAGGGGGCAAGGATACTCGGACGCCTCACGCAAAAGGGGGCGCCGGGAAAGATCGCCGCTCTTTTCCGGCCCTGTGAAATTCATGCATGCATTGAGCTTGCAAAGATCAAGCAGGTGGACCTGACCAGAGTAACCCTTATCAGTTTCGACTGCCCGGGCGCTTATCCACTTAAAACCTATTTCAATTCAGATCCCCGGCGACTCGATGAATCATTCAACAAGGCCTTGGACAGCGGCACCAGCCTTGAAGGGGCAAAAAATGTCTGTTCAATATGCCACAGGTTCACTCCCAAGGGCGCGGATATTGAGATAGGAATAATCGGAGCCGGTGAAAAGGGCTTCTGGCTGCTCCCTGCAACCCGGAAAGGGGGCGAACTTGTTGCCGGCATCTCCCATGCAGCACCGCGGGAAACAGACGGGCGGGACAAAGCAGTCTCGGCCCGTAAACAGACCCGAAAGGAGAAAAGAAAAAACGAGCTCGCATCGTTTCAAAACACCGTTGCGGGTCCTGATAACCTGATGAATACCTTAGCCGCCTGTATCAACTGCCACAACTGCAGCAGGGTCTGCCCCATTTGCTTCTGCAGGGAGTGCTACTTTGACTCCAGGGCGCTGGCCAGTGAAGCCGACAACTTCATACAGCGGGCCCGAAGAAAGGGAGGCTTGAGGTTCATGCCCGACCTGCTCCTCTTCCACCTGGGGCGTATGACCCACATGAGTATTTCATGCGTATCATGCGGGGCGTGCCAGGACGCCTGCCCGGCGGATATACCGGTTTCCATGCTTTTCTCCCTGGCGGCCCAAAATACACAGGCGCTATTTGATTATGAACCCGGCCGGAGTCTTGATGAACCCATCCCTTACACGGATTTCAGGTTCGAGGAATTAAGGGATTTTGAAACTCCATACCTGAAAGTCTATTCGCAGGAGTGATAAATGCATGAATACATTGACAGCCAGATGACCTTGTCCGAATTTTTAAAGGCCCTGCTGGAAAGGATGGATCTGGCGGGAATAGCATCCCTGGCAGTGTTGCCGGCAGGAGACCGGGCCGCGTATACCCTTTTGACAGATGAGCAAAGCATAAATGACGCAGACCCGTTCTTCCCGGCCATGCCTGTAAACGCGGCCAGGGCCATATCAAGGTTTACGAGGGAATCCGCGCCGACCAAACCCGTGGCGTTCTTTCTAAGGCCATGTGAGTTAAGAGCCCTAACCGAGCTTATCAAGCTGAACCAGGCGTCCAGGCAGAACCTGCTCTTAATCGGTTTTGACTGCGGCGGGGTCTTTCCCTTCAGTGAGATCGGATACAACGACAGGGAAAAGCTCGACAACTACTTCACCGCCCTGGAATCCGGGAAAGACTGCGATGGAATCAGACCCGTGTGCCGGGCATGCGACAGCTTCGTTCCAGAGGATGCAGACATTGTAATCTCACTCATCGGGCGGAAAAAGGATGCTACCCTTTTTGTGGCATTCCCGACTGAAATCGGCAAAACAGCGGCATCCGCACTTGGGTTCGATATACCGGGCAGCCAAGGGTTGCCTCCCAGGAACAAAGAGCCAGTGTCTGTGGTAGAATCCCTTTCAAAGGAGAGGGGTGCCCGGAAAGAAGCGATGGAGGTTTTCTGGTCAAAAGAACTCGATGCCATAGACGGGCTGATCAGTATCTTTGACAGGTGCATATCTTGTCATGCATGCAGTTATGTATGCCCAATCTGTTACTGCAGAAACTGTTATTTCGATTCCCAGACCTTTGAATACTATCCTGAAAGTTATCAGAGCCGCATAAATGAAAAAGGCGCCTTGCGCTTGCCCGCAGACAGGCTCCTTTTCCACCTGGGAAGACTATGCCACGTGGGGCTTTCGTGTGTCGCCTGCGGGATGTGTGAAGATGCGTGTCCGGCCGGGATCCCTGTGGCGCAGATATTCACAACAGCCGGGGCCCGGGCACGCAGCATTTTCGGTTATTTCCCAGGCAAAGACCCGAATGAGCCGTTGCCGCTTTTAACCTATGCCAAAGACGAGCTTTCGGATTTCGAGGACTGAAAAACATTACCCAAAAAGGCGAAGATGATCAATGGAATCCAGCAACCATGAAAAAAAGATCATAGCATTCCTTTGTAACTGGTGCACGTATACTGCGGCAGACCTCGCAGGCACAAGCCGCCTGAAATACGAACCGGATGTCAGGATCATCAGGGTGATGTGCTCCAGCCGGGTTGATCCCGTCTTTATCTTGAAAGCCCTGCTAGACGGAGCAGACGGTGTACTCATAGGGGGATGTGCACCAGGGGACTGCCACTATTCCAACGGCAACCTGTATGCCCGGAGGAAAATCGCCCTTGCAAAAAATATTGCAGCATCCATGGGCCTTGATCCTGAAAGAATCAGGCTTTCCTGGATCCCCGCGTCCGAAGGCCGTAAATTCGCGGACATCGTAAACGAGTTCGCGCAGAAAATCAGGCGGCTCGGGGATAACCCGGCAAAGAAAGAGGTATACATATGAAAAGGGATCTTGTCCTGAGGGACCGGTTTTACACAAAGTACAACGGCGAAGAGATACTCAGGTGTATCCAATGCGGAACCTGCAGCGGCAGCTGCCCCCTTGCGGCCCACATGGACTTCGGCCCGAGAAGGCTCTTTGCCATGATTCGTGAAGGTGACATGATGGAGGCCCTGCGTTCAAACACAATATGGTACTGTGTCTCCTGTTACAACTGCGCCGTGTCGTGTCCCAGACAGATAGCCGTCACCGACCACATCTATTCCTTGAGAATATTGGCTGCCTCGATCGGCATCAAGCCGCCTGAGATGCTTGATCTGTACCGTTCATTCGCCGTTTCCGTGGAGAGATACGGCAGGATAAACGATATCTCCGTGATGGCTGGTTTCGCTTTCAAGCACCCTGAGCTTGCCTTTTCAAGCATCCCGCTTGGAATGAAACTCCTTGCAAAAAAACGACTGGCGCTCAAAAAGGACTCCGTGGAGAATCCCAGGGCTTTCAACAGGGTCATGAGGACAGCCGGCCCGTAATAAACGAGGTATTCAAACAAACAGGCTGTCTGACTTCCCGGAAAGAACATAAAAACAGCCAACACAACCAAAGAGGTCATAATGAAATACGCATTCTTTCCCGGATGCAGTTTCAAGGGGGCCGCAGGCTACGAGGAATCGGCAAAATCCGTATGCTCGATGCTGGGCCTGGATCTCGTGGAGATAGATGACTGGAACTGCTGCGGCGCAACCACATATTGGAGCATAAACGAGGTGAAGGCCCATCTCCTGCCGGCCCGCATCATGGCCCTTGCCTTGCGGCAGGGTTTCAAGGAGATCGTAACCGCCTGCAACGCCTGCTACTCCACACTAAGAAAGGCACATGAAAAACTCAGGCATTCAGGCGAAATGCTCGAAAAGGTCAATGCCGCGCTTTCTGTTGAGGGCCTGGAATTCAAGCCAGGACTCAGGATCCGCCATCTACTGGAGGTTATCGCGAACGATTGTGGTGAAGGCCGGATAAAGAGACTCGTAAAAGCCGACCTTTCGGACCTTGGCATTGCCCCATATTACGGATGCCAGCTCACCCGCCCCTGGAGTGACATCGACGACCCTCACCGCCCGTTACTCCTCGATCGTATTATAAAGGCGGCTGGTGCAAAACCACTGGAGAACTACTCAGCCAGGACCGAGTGCTGCGGTGCGGCACAGATGGTGGCGCATAGGGATCTTTGTATCCCGCTCAACAAAAGAATACTCAAGGAGGCCAAAAACAAAGCGGCGGATGCCATTTGCACAATATGCCCCTTGTGCCAGCTAAACCTGGACTCAGCGCAGATTGATCAAGAAATGCAAGGTATTCCGGTTATCTTTTTCACGCAACTGCTCGGACTAAGCTTCGGTATTCCAAAATCCCGGCTTGAGCTCAACAAGCTCATCACGCCATTCAAGGCGGCTGTTTAAAAAAACAACTACAAGGACGCCTTGTGCCAAGGAGAAAAGAAATATGAGAGAAAACATCCCGAAAATCGGCGTCTATGTCTGCCACTGCGGCACAAATATTTCAGGCAAGGTCGATGTCGAAGAGGTTTCACAATATGCATCAGGATTACCGAACGTCGTCTGTGCCAAAGACTTCAAGTTCATGTGCTCAAACCCCGGCCAGCAGATGATCATAGATGACATTCGGGAAAAAGGATTAAACAGGATAGTCGTGGCGTCGTGTTCCCCGAGAATGCATGAAAAGACATTCAGGCAGGCATGCCAGAAAGGAGGGATAAACCCGTACTACTTCCAGATGGCATGCATAAGGGAACATGCATCGTGGGTCACGAAAGATTCCGCCAAAGCCACTGCTAAAGCAAAAGACCTGGTACGGGGCGCTGTCTTCAGGGTTACACACCACCAGGAGCTTACCCCCAGGGTGGTTGATGTAACACCTTCTGTTCTTGTCATTGGCGGCGGGATCGCCGGGATGCAGGCGGCTTTGGACATCGCTGACGCAGGCAAAAAAGTTTACCTGGTGGAAAGAGAGCCGGCAATCGGCGGCAACATGGTAAAATTCGACAAGACATTCCCGACACTGGATTGCGCTGCTTGCATCAGCACCCCCAAGCTCGTGGCTGCAGGCCAGCACGAAAACATAGAGCTGCTGACCTACAGTGAAGTCATAGATGTTTCGGGATTCGTCGGAAACTTCCATGTCAAGATTAAAAAGAAGCCGCGGTACGTGGATGCCGACAGGTGCACCGGATGCGGGATATGCACAGAGAAATGCCCGGTCAAGGTATTGTCCGAATTCGACCACAAACTTTCATACCGCAAGGCCATCTATACACCATTTGCCCAGGCAGTACCCAATACGCGGGTGATCGATCCTGATCATTGCATATATTTTCTCAAAAACAGGTGCAGGGCATGCGAAAAATTCTGTGAGGCCAAGGCCGTTGATTTCAACCAGAAAGAAGAAATACTGGAGATCGATGCAGGAGCAGTCATCGTGGCCACCGGCTTTGAAACCTTTGACCCGTCAGTGTTGACCCGTTACGGTTACGGGTATTACCCGGAAGTATACACAAGCATTGAATTCGAGAGAATAAACAATGCGACCGGTCCCACAGGCGGTGAAATAATCACAAAAGACGGGAAAAAGCCGGGCGCTGTGGCAATTATACACTGCGTGGGCTCAAGGGATGAAAACCATCTCAGGTACTGCTCGCGTGTATGCTGCATGTACTCCATGAAGTTCGCACACCTTGTCAGGGAAAAGACAGGGGCACAAGTATATGAATTCTATATAGATATCCGCTCGCCAGGAAAAGGTTACGAGGAATTCTACAATCGGCTCCAGGAGGAACAAACCCACTTCATCCGCGGTAAGGTGGCCCAGGTGACAGATATCGCTGATTCCAGCGAAGAAGAAGGCAGGCTTGTGGTTGTGGCCGAAGACACCCTGGCCGGAAAGGTCAGGAGAATACCTGTAGACATGGTAATCCTCAGTGTAGGCATGGTTCCTGCGCAAGGTGTGGAAAATGTGGCCCGGATGCTCGGAATATCGCTTGACTCAGACGGATGGATAAACGAGCTGCACCCCAAGCTTGGCCCCCTTGAAACACCTTCCGACGGGATCTTTATTGCAGGATGCTGCCAGGGTCCCAAGGATATTCCTGATTCGGTGGCACAGGCAAAGGGGGCAGCTGGTGCGGCCCTGTCGCTCATCAGCCGGGGCAAACTCGAAATCGAGGCGGCTGTTTCGGTCATAGATCCTGAAAGATGCATGGGATGCCGGCAATGCGAAACGGTCTGTGCTTACAGCGCCATAACCTATGATCCTTCAAGGGGAGTATGCGAGGTGAACGAGGCCATGTGCAAGGGATGCGGCAACTGTGCCGCCACTTGCCCCAACAAGGCTGTTGAGCTCAGGCACTTCAACAATGACGAGCTGATTTCAGAGATGGAGGGGCTGCTTTTTGATCCTGCCATGCGAGCCGCCGGAAAGGAAAAAACAGCGGCCATTGCACCATGATCGATCAACCAGGGTGAAACCATGCAAACCATTCCTGACATGGATTGACAGAAAAAAGGAGGACAGATGAAAGACTTTTCGACCGAGATACTCATCATAGGGGGAGGACCTGGCGGCATATTCACGTCAAAATCACTCCTTGCAAACGGAATCACAGACTTCAAGGTGGTATGTGATGAGCCCGAAGTGGTATGCAGGTGCAACATTCCTTACGGCATCGGGAAAAAATTCTTAAACGACATCAACGACGCTGTCACATCGCATCACACCTTCCTCCCCAACTTCGACGATGTGGGCATCGTGGGAAGGGTCGAACAGGTGAATCATGACAACAAAAAGGCAACCGGACGCTTGCTAGGATCAGGTCAGGAGTTCTCGGTAACATACGAGAAACTGATCCTTGCAATGGGCGGCCAGGCAAGCCTGCCGCCTATCAAAGGCGCGATAGACACCGGCTATGACGAGGCCGGCTTCACGGGCGAGGTGGTTTATTACAAGGGCAAGACCTACGACAAGGCGGCTCTGAGGGAAAACATCGTGGTCGTCCGCAGTGTGAACGATGCAAGAAGGATCGATGAGGTATGCCAGACAGACAAAACCGTCGCGGTTATCGGGACGGGCCTCGTGGGGATAGAGGTGATCGACAACCTCATCATAAGGGGCAACAAGGTGATAGTAGTGGAGATCCTCCCACATCTTGTAAGCTTTCTTGATCCCGACATGTCGGTATACCTTGAAGAAGCATTGAAAATGGACGGGGCTGAACTCCTCCTGGGCAATCCCTGTACAGAGGTGGGAGACGGCTATATCGTCGTGGGCGGAAAGAAGGTCGATGCTGATCTCGTGGTCATAGGCGCTGGAGTCGCACCGGATATACAGCTTGCAAAGCAGATAGGCTGTGAAATCGGAAAGACAGGCGGGGTCAGGGTCAATGAAAAATGGCAGACAAGCGTGGAGGATGTTTATGCTATCGGAGATCTCATCGAAATCGATGATGCTGTTTTTTCCGAACCTATACTGCTCCAGCTCCTGCCAAATGTCATGATGCAAGGTGCCCTGATAGCAAAACACTTGAAGGGGATAGATCTCGAAGGGCCGCTTGCCGTTGGATCGGGAATGTCCCATGCATCTGAACTTTATTGGGGATTCGCCGGTTTCAGTGAAGAGATGGCAGCGAAAAGAGGACTGAAGGTACTGGGTGAAAAGCTCGAACTCTTTACGGCCGAACATGCTTCACCGTATGCCAAAAAAGCCTGGTACAAAATGATCGTGGCAGCCGAAGACAAGGGACCAGTGCGAAAAGGACAGATCATAGGCTTCCAGGCGATCACCCAGGGCAAACATATCGGCGACCTGATACCGAGGTGGGCTGACATCATAGGGGAAAGGGAGACGGTCTGGGACCTTCCCAAACACAACTGGATACACCAACCCCTGGTGGGCAATCCGCCCAGCAATGCCTACATACTTACCTACTTCAACCTTTTTACATCAAAACTGTCATAAAATCCGGGAAGCCGCAAGCCGGCGCCCATGACTCACACAGGGACCGGCCCGGCTTCCATCATCTTCTTACCGGGGGTAATAATTTTGCCCGAAAAATCGACATACAGATTCGATGTACGGGAAAGCGTACCGCCGTTTTCACTCCTCGAAATAACACATATCATAAGAGGGATGAAGCCGGGCCAGACACTCGATATAGCCGGGATAAACGCGAGCCTGTACGATGAGATGATGAAGATCCTGCGTCCTTTCAACTTTGAAATCATAAGATCCAGGAAGACCAAAGGGGGGCATATAACAATAACGATAAAAAAACTTTCATGATTGACGGCTTCGTAAAAAGTCCATCTGCTGTGTTGCGCTTCGCCGGAAAGCGGCTCAACGTACTTTCAGTACGCCTCGCCCCTTCCCGGCTTGCAGCGCCTTGCATACTGAGCTTTTTACGAAGCTGTCGCCCGTATTTTTAAGGGGGTTGAATCATTTTTTCAGTATCAAATTTCGACTTTACCGTGAAAACACCTCCGGGGGAGGGGTGAAAAATAGCCCTGTTTTCATGTCGGCGCTGATTGCTGCTAATCATGAAAGTTTATGATTGTATCATGATTACCCACATCACCCAGGGCATGAGATGGCTGTTTTTCACCGCGGCATACGCCTTACTTCTTCTTTTTCTCCATTATCCTGGCCAGAGCTATATCGTGTTTCTCGTTTGAGTGGCACAGCGCCTGAAATGATGCCGCTGTATCCAGGTGTGACATGAGCGGCTCCATTATCCTGCTGTAAAGCAGCTTTTTTGCCAATACAAGGGCGTGCCTGGGTTTTTCCGCAATCTTTTCCGCCAGGGCAAGGGTGCTCTCCATGAGCATGGAATGCGCCACAACCCGGTTGACCAGGCCCATTTCAAGGGCACGCCCGGCGTCGATGATATCGGCGGTAAAAGTCATCTCGCATGCGCAAGCCATGCCGACTATCATAGGAAGGAAGAACGCCCCGCCGTCACCTGGAATCAGCCCGACACTCAAAAAAGTTTCGCCAAAGACCGCGCGCCTGGATGCTATCCTCATGTCGCACATCAGGGCGAGATCACAGCCAGCCCCGATGGCTGGACCGTTTACAGCTGCTATAGTAGGAATTTCAACGCTGCACACCGCCTTTGGTATCCGCTGGATCATGGTCCTGTAGTTGTGGGCGATCCGGTCAGGAGTTCCAGCAAACATCCCCTTTTTTCCGGCCATCTCCTTGATATTTCCGCCGGACGAAAATGCAGGGTCGGCTCCCGTTATGATAAGGACAGAGACGGACTCGTCGGCACTTGCCTGCCTGCACGCAGATTCTATCTCCCTGATCATCTCAGCGCCGGATATTGCGTTCCTGATATCCGGCCGGTTCAAGGTGAGAATCGCTGCCTTGCCCGTTTTTTCAAACAATACGTCCGGCATGTTCTCTATCCTCCCAGGTCTTCATCCTGAATCCGGATCCGCGAGTCTTTCCCTGAATGCGGGATAATAAAACGCGCCATTTCTGGTTACGAACCTGCTTCAGTCTTGTTGCAGTTCCGGCAGATCCTTGAAATAATCAAGAGATCCAGGATTCTTCAACGCGTCTATATTCTTGACCGGCTTGCCTTCTATGACGTTTTTCACGGCCAGCTCCACCTTTTTCATGTTCAGCGTATAAGGGATATCCGGCACGGCTATGATCTTTGCAGGAACATGCCTGGGGGAAGCATTCTCCCTCAGGTTCTTTCTTATCTTCTCTTTTATTTCATCTGTCAGCTCTTTGCCGTGCGCCATCTTGACAAACAGGACAACACGGACGTCATTATTCCATTTCTGCCCCACAACGAGGCTGTCTTCGATCTCGGGAAACTCCTCGACACGCCTGTATATCTCGGCAGTCCCTATCCTGACGCCGCCCGGATTCAGTGTTGCATCCGAGCGGCCATAGATCTTCACACCTCCCCGCTCGTTTATCTCAATGTAATCTCCATGGGCCCATACACCAGGGAACTTTTCGAAATAGGCTGAACGGTAGCGTGATCCGTCCGGATCATTGAAAAAATAAAGGGGCATGGAAGGAAAGGGGGCAGTGCAGACAAGCTCTCCCTGCTCGCCAATGACGGGTTTTCCGGAAGGATCAAAAGCTTCCACCTTCATCCCAAGACCGCGGCACTGCAGCTCGCCCGAATAGACCGGCCCCATAGGATTTCCCAGGGCAAAACAGCCGTTCAAGTCGGTCCCGCCGGATATGGAAGAAAGCTGAAGATCCTTTTTTACAGCATCGTATACAAACTCGAATCCCTCTTCTGAAAGCGGAGAGCCGGTGGACAAAACCGTCCTGAGGGGAGACAAGTCGAAAACATCCCCCGGCCTGAACGCGGTATTGCGCAAGGCATGTATGTACCCGGCACTTGTTCCGAAAATAGTGATCTCCTCGTCTTCAGCCATCTTCCACAAGATCCCGGGATCCGGGTAGAAGGGATTACCGTCATAGCAGACAATGGTCGCACCCGTTGCAAGGGAACTCACAAGCCAGTTCCACATCATCCAGCCGCAGGTCGTATAATAGAATATGACATCATCACGTTTCAGGTCGGTATGGAGCACAAGCTCCTTCAAGTGGTTTACAAGTATACCCGCAGCCCCCTGCACCATGCACTTGGGAAGCCCGGTAGTACCTGACGAATACATGATGTAAAGGGGATGATCCGAAGGAAGCCGGGCAAACTCCACCTCGGTTTCCTGCCTTGAATATACCGCTTCCGGAAACAAAACAGCATTCCGGATACCCGACAGGTCAAAGTCATCTTTAGTATAGGGAACCACGACAACCTGTTGGAGGGATGGAATCTGTTTGGAAATCTCGGCCAGGCGGCCCAGGGTATCTATCCTGCGGCCCTTGAACATATAGCCGTCGGCTGCAAAGAGCACCTTGGGCTCTATCTGCCCGAACCGATCGAGGACTCCCTTGATACCGAAATCAGGCGAACACGATGACCATGTTGCGCCGAGACTGACAGCGGCAAGCATGGCTATGATGGTCTCGGGCATGTTGGGCATGTATCCTGCGACCCTGTCTGACGGCCCGACACCGATACTTTTCAAGAACGCGGCAGTCCTGGCCACCGCAGTATAGAGATCCTCGTAAGAGAGCGTAACGCTTTCCCTGTTCTCGCCCACGAATACAATGGCTGTATGCCTGTCCCGGAAACGGAGCAGGTTCTGTGCGAAATTGAGTCTTGCGCCGACAAACCATTTCGCCCCTGGCATTTTTGACAAATCATCCACTACCTCTTCATAAGGGGCACTTGCCTTTATTTCCACGAAATCCCACAGGGCCGCCCAGAAGTCCGGAATCCTGGTCACCGACCACTCGTAGAGTCCGGGATAATCGGTGAGAGACAGGCCATAACGCTCGTTTACATAGATCATGAATCGATACATGTTCGACGCCTTGATCCTCTCTTCAGACGGTTTCCAAAGCATCACAGACATCTTTGCCCCCTTTTTTTGAATCATGAAAACAGACAGGTCCGATTATTGAGCAGGCCCCTGTTCACCCGGGATTATGCCCTGCCTGTCATCTCCTTGGGTATCCTGCCGGTATGGACGCATTCGGAACGAAGCCTGCGCCCTATTATCTTTTCGGTCATCTTTCCGATTTTCAATACATGGTCCACGTCCACGCCGGTATCGATCCCCATCTCATCCATCATGACCACCATGTCCTCGGTGGATACAAGCCCGGTAATACTTGGATCGCGGTAATAGTATTCTCCTGTTCCCCCCACCGGCACTCCATCGACAAAGTTTGCAGGCTGCCCCCCTGTGCCGCCCAGGGTCGATTCGAAATGCGTGATACCGGCTTGAAGCGCCGCCAATACGTTTGCAAGGCCCCAGCCCCGGGTGACGTGGAAATGAGCGATATGCTTTGCCGGATCCGGAATCTTGTCCAGGATCATGGAAAAATATTCGTATACCCGGTTCGGTGGAGCAGACCCGTCGTGGTCCGCATGTTCCACGTCGTCCGCGCCGATATCGAGCCACCTCTGGGTAAAGGCTACCGCGTCCTTCATGTCCGTGGGGCCTGCAATGGGACATCCCCATATTGTGCTCACGGTCCCGCAAACCTTTATGCCTGCATCATGGGCCTTTGGAATATATTTTTCGCACATGCGCCAGTATTCATCCAGGGAAATGCCCGAATTCGTCCTGTGGTGGGCTTCGCTCGTAGAAACCATAAATAAAATCCTGTCCGGCCCGAAACCGGCCTTTTTCGCCTCGATGGCCCTGTCGGCCGCCCTCTCCCTTATGGTGATGGCCGTAGTTTCAACCTCGTTCATCAGGTGACCGACCCTCTTGCTCGTATAAAGCAGGCGAAACAGCTCATCCGCGTCTGAAAACTGGGGCATCCTCTTGGGATTACCAAAATTCGTTACCTCTATGCGGCGGAACCCTGCAAGGATAAGCTCTTCCAGAACCCAGAGCTTGGCCCTCGTAGGTATGAATTTTTCCTCGTGCTGGAAACCATCCCTGACCGTGATCTCTCCCAGGACGACCTTATCCGGATAAGAAAGCGATTTCATAATCCTTATCCCCCCTTGTATTGATTGTTCATATCCTGCCTGAATCCGTAATGGATACAGGATCTGATTTTTGGCAGAATTGTTAGAACCTGAAATTACCGAAACGTGGTTCACCTACCGGCTTGAGCATGCTGACCTCTATGGCCATCGCAACCCAGTCCCTTATCTCGGTGAACTTGAGGGTCCTGTCGTTTAGAAGTCTTGCCCCGCAAAAGAACGGATGGGCCTCGCTGTCATACTTCTCCATCATTTTTTTGAAAAAAGACTGTTTCTCATCCTCTGTCATGGGCTTGCCCGATATTTTACGATTCCGCTCCTCGATGGAGAGTAGAACACCTGCCGCGCTCTTGCCACTCATCACAGATGTCCTGCCCCTCATTGTATTGAAAAGGAAGTTGGGCCTGTATGCCCTGCCGCACATTCCATAATTGGCGGCTCCGTTGTCAGGACCGATGACCACCTGTATCCTGGGTACCTGGGCGCACGACACCGCTCTTACCATGTCCGCACCGTACTTACCGATACCACGGTGCTCTGACTCCGATCCGACCATGTAGCCTGGTGATGCTTGCAGGAACAGTATAGGTATCTTTTCGTACGAACACCTGACTATCCATTCCGCAGTCTTGCGGGCAGCCTCATCAAAGATTATGCCTATTCCGTTTGCCGCTACAATACCGCATGGATAGCCCTTGATCCGGACCTTGCCGCATACAATGTTGTCGCCGCGACCAGGAGCATACTTAGCCTTGTACTCAAAAAACATGGAATCATCGGCTATGGTCTCTATAACGGCTCTGGCGTCTATTCCCTGGCTGGGAGCAGCAGGAAGGATATCATATAATCTGTCTGCCGGGACAAGGGGGGGGCGCTCCTCGTATCGATGCAAGAAAACCTCCTGGGGGGGCTCCAGAGACAGGATCTCGCGCACCTTCTCCACCGCCTCGTCCTGGTTTGTGCAGAAATGATCAGCTCCGCCAGATATCTGTGTGTGTACCCTCGCCCCTCCCAGATCCTCTGCCGATATGACCTCACCCGTGGCCATCTTCACTAGCGGGGGACCGCCCAGGAAGGAATAGGCCAGTTTGTCAATCATGACAGCCTGGCACGCCATGAAGACAATGTACGCACCGCCGGCGGTATTACCGCCTGTACTCAGCGTTATCTGTTTAAGGCCCTTGGCCGACATCCTGGCCATGTTGTAAAACATCGAACCGAAATGCTGGTCATCCGGAAATACATCCGCCTGCATCGGCAGGAACGCTCCTCCTGAATCTGCAATATAGACGCAGTTCAAGCCGTTTTGCTCGGCAATAGCCTGGGCGCGCATATGTTTTTTCAATGTTATGGGGAAATAGGTGCCTGCCTTGACCCGGCTGTCGTTTGCTATGATCATGGTCCAGTTTCCCCATATCTTGCCAAGCCCTGTTACGAGCCCTGCGCAAGGGACATCCTCAACCCCGGGATAGTTCATGCCGAAACCGGCTATGCGCGAAAGCTCGTAAAACTCGGTGCCTGGATCGATCAGGTTCCGGATCAGCTCGCGTACCGGCTTTTTCCCCTTTGAAGCAAGCTTCTTTACAGCTGCCTCACCGCCAGGACACATGGCCTGCCTGACCCGCTCATCCAGGAGCCTTTCCTGTTCAAGCCAGTATTCCCTGTTTGAATTCATTCGTTTTCTCCATTGGTTGCAGACCCTTCAGAATCAGACCCGTCCACCCTGAAATTAAGCATACATCTTGAAGACAGCAGTGTCATGGATACTACCTTCCCTTGTATACAGGCTTCCTTTTTTCCGCGAATGCCAAAAGCCCCTCTTTCCTGTCCTCAGTGGGTATAGTCAGCCAATATGCATTCGACTCGATGGCAAGTCCTGTTGCAAGATCCGTCTCCATTCCCGTGTTTATGGCATACTTGGCCTGGGCAACGGCCACGGGCCCGCACTCGCATATCATCTCGGCCATGGCAACGGCTTCGTTCATAAGGTCTTGCGCGGCACAGACCTTGTTTGCAAGCCCTATGTCATAAGCCTCTCTGGCATCGACCCTGCGGCCCGTAAAGATAAGCTCCTTGGCCTTGCCCTTGCCGATAAGCCTGGGCAGGCGCTGCGTCCCACCCGCTCCGGGGATGATTGCCAACCTGGTCTCTGTAAGGCCCATGGAGGCGTTATCAGAGATCAACCTTATATCGGCGGCCAAGGCAAGCTCGGTGCCTCCGCCAAGGGCAATCCCGTTGACCGCTGCGATCACAGGGCATGGAAGCTGCTCGATGTCGGTAAAAAGAGTCCTTATCGTATATATGAACCTTTTAACATCCTGGTCGCTCATGGTCCTTCGCTCTTTCAAATCCGCACCGGCGCAGAAAGCCTTCTGACCCGCGCCCGTTATTATGAGCACACGTATACCGGGATCGAACCTGACCTCGTCCACCGCCTCCCTGAGGGCTGAAAGCATAGGGAAATTGATCGAGTTCATGACATGGGGCCGGTTCAACACAAGGATGCGGATATGGCCTCTGGTCTCTTTCAATAGGATGTCGTTTAACTCATTCATGCTTCGCCTCCTGTTGGTCAGGCATGGTTACAATGCTTCAGCAGCCAAGATACCTGGATATGACAATGCGCTGCACTTCGGATGTCCCCTCGCCTATATCGAGCAGCTTCTGATCGCGGTAGAAGCGTTCCACATTGTAGTCCCGCATGAGCCCGTATCCACCATGTATCTGTACAGCCCAGTCAGCGACCCTGCCCATAAGCTCCGAACAGTAGACCTTTGCCATTGCAGCCTCCTTCTGGAACGGGCGGCCCATGTCCCGTAGCCAGCAGGCCTTGTACAACAGGTTTCTTGCGCACTCTATCTGTGTCGCTGCATCAGCCAGCTTGAACGCGACAGCCTGGAACTTGCATATGGGCTGGCCGAACTGCTCGCGTTTCTTTGCGTATTTCAAGGCTGCATCAAACGCGCCCTGTGCGCCGCCCAGCCCCATAGCGGCTATGGAGAGCCTGCCCCCGTCAAGGGTCGTGAGCATCTGGCGAAAACCATGCCCCGGCTCTCCCAGGATATTTTCTTCGGGAACCCGCACATCATCGAAATAAAGTTCAGCCGTGTTGGATGCCCGCCACATCATCTTTCCGTGCATGGGCTTTGCAGTAAACCCCTTGGTTCCGTGTTCCACAAGAAAGCAGGTATACTCCCGGCGGCCGTCAGGTCTTGTCCCTGTAATCGCCTGAACCGTTACCCCGAGTGAAAGCTCGCAGGCCGCGTTGGTGATGAAAATCTTGGATCCATTGATGACCCACTGGTTGCCATCCTTGACAGCCGTGGTCTTTGTACCGCCTGCATCCGATCCGGCGGTCGGTTCGGTAAGGCCGAAACCCCAAAGAGCCTCGCCCGTGCAGAGCTTTGGAAGGTACTTTCTTTTCTGATCCTCGGTCCCGAAATAGTATATCGGGCCGATGCCCAGGGAATTCCCGGCCGCAACAGTAGCGGCCTGGGAACCGTCCACGCGGGCGATCTCCTCCACGGCGATTATGTATGAAAGGTAATCAAGGCCCTGGCCCCCGTAATCTTCGGATACGAACATCCCGAAAAGACCGATTTCACCCATCTTGCGGGTCAGCTCGGCGGAAAAAGTCTCGGCCGCGTCCAGCTCCTGGGCGACCGGGGCTATCTCCTTTTCGGCAAACCGTCTTATCTCCTTTCTTATCATTTCCTGTTCGGGCTTGAGATCGAAATCCACGGTGCACCTCCATGGGTAATCTTATCGTCAGGGATTGACTCTCACCGCTCTGCCGGCATTGCGTATTCCGGTTGAAGGGTAAAGAAACATTATCAGAATAAACAATTAAAATTGATATTCAAATATTATTCAATCATAGAATTATATTCAATACCAAAACTTAACCTTAACGTAAACGTTAAGTTTTGTAAAGGAAAGATTAATGATGATTTTATTATCGCTTCATCTCCATGATTTTTAATTACTCTTTTACCGCACCTTGGACATGTGAGTGGCTGAAGCGAGCCTGACCTGAATCCTGTCTCCTGCAATTCCCTGAGACGCATCTCACGGTATAATTATTACCTGAATCCGTAACGGAAATAAGCTGTCATTTATAGAATTATATTATCAACTGACTAAGTAATAAATGAAATCAAATTGTTATTCACCTAAAAAAAATCCGCCCTTCGAAGCACCCGCCTGCACGCCATCTGCTTTGCCGCCAACACTCCGATACAGTTCACTATTATCGGAGTGTTGATTTCACGCATCCGGCCCACAAGTGAATACTCTCGAATCCAGGTTATTAAAACACGAACAGGTAGAAATGTACAATTTTCTCATCTTTATCTGAAAGCATTTGAAAATTTGGCACGAAACTTGTTTTCAATATTTAGATTGGGGTATTAAAAATAAATATATAGTTAGCTGATAATTATTTTGTTTTAAAAAATAAACGGAAGGAAAAATCATGGGTTTATCGTTTAAGAAATCCTTTAACATTGCAAATTACCCTGAACTCCTACGAATCCTCGCATATGCCTTCGACCAGATGGATACCATGGCTGGTGTAATCGCTAAAGATGGAACTATTCTTTTCGCAAACAGATCAGCCCTTAGGGCTGTCGGGAGGACGATTGATCAGGTAAGGGGCCAGCATTTCAGAGAGTCCCCTTGGAGAAATCATACTCCCGAGGCCATGGCCCTTACTGATGAAATGATAGAAAAAGCATGTAACGGCGCAACACAGATACTCGAAGATACTATCATGGGGGCAGACGGCAATATTGTTCCAGCGATTTTTTCTATCTCGCCTATTCGGGATGATAATGGTGAAATTATTGCTCTGGCGCCGGAAGGAAAAATAATTTCAGACATAAAAATGCTTCAGGCAAAGCTTGAAAAAGAACGTTGGGAGATTCAAAAGTGGATCGATTCCATGGGATCCTTTATCGCCAAGTGTACCCCCGAGGGGAAAATTATTACTTGCAACAAACCTTTTTTGTCCTCAATGCAGTTACACTTGGAAGCGATCAAAGGAAAATATGTCTGTGATCTGATTCAGATGAGGCGTTTTAAAAACAATCAGGCGAAACTCCAAAAAGTTCTTTTTGATGCAAGGGATGGAATAAGCGGGTCTGTTGAGATTAGTTTTTCAATCGATCGTGACAATCAACGTTCATATCTTTTCAGCGCAAATCCTGTTCGAAACTCAGACGGAAAAATCGCTTTTGTGGCATTGGAAATTGTCGATATCACCGAACAGGTCCGGCTGAGGGAATTAACGCTGGAAAGAGAAAAGGAATATTCAAAACGCCTTGAGAATCAAGTCACAGAAATCAGGAAGACATTAGAAAAAACAGAGCAGTTTTACAAGAACCTAATAGATGCCAATCCCACCGGGGTAGTATTCCTCGACCATGAAAGCAGGGTGATTTATGTGAATCCCAAAATGGAGTATTATTTTGGTAAAGTCGGAATTCCCAAAGAGAGCATTAAGGGCAAGCTCCTTTCCGAGCTTAATATGCATTTTGCTGATCAATTCTGGCACAAGGATTTAACGATAAAAGAAGACGAAGTTTTGTTCGGCCAAAGACGAATGGTTTTAAGCGGCAATGGGAATGACATGTATTGCTTTGAAGTACTATCCGGCCCGATCCGGATTCTTGATACGGAGAAAATAGGCAGGGTTTTAACCGTTACGGATGTGACAGATCGTGTTAAGCTTGAATCTGAACTCCTGGCTTCAAGAATTCAGGCCGAAAAAATGAGTTCATTGGGGCTTCTTGTTTCCGGGGTGGCCCATGAGCTGAACAACCCTTTAACCAGTATCCTAGGATGCGCCGATTACCTTATGGAAGACCAATCGCTTAATGATGAAAATCAAAAAGCCGTAGAAATTATTGTTGAAAACGCCAGGCGGGCAAGTCGTATCGTTAAAAATCTTCTTGATGTTGTTTATCCGCGGGAGCCGAAAGAGGCCAATGTCAACTTGAATGAAATAATTTATCATACCGTTGAGTTGCACCAAGAACAATTGCATAAAAAAGGTATCCGGGTAATCCTTGATCTATGCGAAGGTATTAATACAATCGTTGGGGATACTTCCCAATTACAGCAGGTAATTGCTAATTTTTTGCAAAATGCCGCCTATGCTATTGAAGAATCCGGCCAAGGCGATAAAATTGTTTTTCGTACTCAAAATCAAGATAATTGTGTTATAATGGAAGTTTCAGACAATGGCCCTGGTATCCCTAAAGAAAACCGTTCAAAGCTTTTTGATCCATTTTTTACGACCAAACCTCCTGGCAAAGGAACCGGCCTTGGCTTATCGATTAATTACAGCGTGATCCAGAGACATGGCGGAATAGTTTTTCTGGATACAAATTCAAGTAATGAAACCAGGTTCATCGCCAAATTTCCCTTGGCTGACAAACACCGAGTGGTTAGGGGAAAAAAGGTACCCGATGATATGAAATGGCTGCCTTCGAAAGTATTGATAATCGATGATGAAAAAACCCTATGCAGAACGCTTTCCAAATACTTCATTGAATTAGAGTGCCAAGTTGATATATCCTTTGACGGACTTCATGCAAAAGAAAAAATCAAGGGAAAAACTTATGACCTTATCCTGCTTGATCTGAATATGCCTTCGATGGATGGTGTTGAGTTTTTTCAATACTTGAGCACAGAACGGCCGGAACTGGCAAAAAAAGTTGTGTTCATGAGTGGCTTTTCAGCATTGGAAATCGAGGCTTCTGCCAAGTTCCCATTTATTCCTCTTCTCCGAAAACCATTTTCTCTCAAAGATTTGATTAGTTTTTTATCAGAAATAAAAGAAAGGCCCCAACCCCAAGAGGAGCAAAAAGGAAATGAAGCTAAAAGTATTAGTGATTGACGATGATAAATCGATTCGTCAAACTTTTAAGTTAAGACTTTCCAAGTGGGGTTATGATGTACATATGGCCACTGATGGGGAATCTGGTATGAAGTTGTTGTCCAAGGATGATTTTCATGTGGTCATAACCGATTTGAAAATGCCCGGCATGCCCGGCCAGAAGCTGGTCAAGTTGATAACTGAACGGTATCCGGATATTGAGGTTATTGTCATTACTGGATTCGGTACCGTGGAAGTAGCCGTGGAAGTAATGAAATACGGAGCCTGTGAATTTCTTTGTAAACCTTTAAACTTTTCACAGATACATGCTCTTTTGAAAAAAATCGAAGAACGAATTTCTTTGCGTAATGAAAACAAACTGCTAAAAGAATCAGTCGTAAAATTAAAAAAAGAACTCGGTCTAAAATACAATACAAAAAACGTTATAGTCGGAAAAAGCAGAGAGATTAAACACGTACTCAATTTAATTGAATCTGTTGCACCCCTTGATACTACCGTTCTTATTTCCGGCGAAACAGGAACCGGAAAAGAACTGATAGCAAAAACAATACATTATAACAGCCCCCGTGCTTCTGGTCCGATTATCACGGTTGATTGCGGTGCACTTCCCGAAACATTACTTGAATCAGAATTGTTCGGACATAAAAAAGGGGCATTTACAGGTGCCCAAGATAGTAGAAAAGGCCGTTTCGAGCAAGCCGATGGAGGAACGATTTTTCTGGATGAAATTTCGAATGCATCGCAGGCAGTTCAAAAAAAATTGTTACGCCTGATCGAAGAAAAAACCTTACAGCGCGTTGGATCTGAAGCTACCATAAAGGTGGATGTTCGAATCATTGCGGCAACAAACGAGGATTTGATCACGCTGGTTCAAGAAGGGAAATTCCGCCGCGATCTTTTCTATCGCCTAAATGTGGTTCCCATTTCTTTACCTCCCTTAAGGGAAAGGAAAGAAGACATCCCTCTTTTGGCGGAGTAT